>CAZFGC010000116.1:0-4624 GCA_964518285.1 Microcaldota archaeon | reverse complement strand
CAAAAAAAAAAACACAAAGCAAAACAAAAGACAAAAAAAGACAAAAAAGAAAATAGCAAAATTTTTAAAATGAAAGTTGAAATATTTTTGGGTCGGTAGGCCGGGGAGCTCGGGGTTCCCTGAACGGCAAATCCTCGATAGCCGGGCCGTAATGCTGCACGAGGGTAGTGTGTTGGGAAATCCCATTCTCAAATCTGAGAAGTCCTGTCCCACAGGAAAATTCTTTGTATGAACCGGGCCAGGCCGGAAGGAGCAACCCTAAGTACAAAGAGTTTTGCTTGTGGTAAACAGGATGGAGAAGAGAGAATGGATAAATTTCCCAGTGCACGAACCGAATGCAGAATCCGACCCACTCTATCGTAATTTTTCCTACAGAAAATTATAAATATATCTTAGTTTTCTAAGAAAAATTTAAAAAGATCTGATTATGAGAAGATCAGGACAATTCGGTTGATCAGGAAATGTATCGCGTCAACGAAAAGCAACTCTGAAACAATCGGCCCCGTCCAGGCGGTGACTGGACTATACCTCACCGTCGATAGGAGTTGTTTCAGAGAAAAGCTTTTCGCACGCAGGAAAGATAACCTTAATGAGAACCCGACTAGGGCCGTAAGGGGATCATTAAGGAACTTTCCTACCGAGTCCAGATCTAATTGAGTGATGCTATGGTATGTCCAAAGCTTTCTGCAGGAGTTTGCGAGGTTTTAAAAGAACCTTGCGAAAAACCTTATGAATTAAAGATGGGAATGAAAGTTTGCCCAGTTTTGAAAGCAAAAGAAAAAATTAAACCAAAAAAGTTAGTTAAGAAAGCAGAAAAAAAGAAAGCAAAAAAGAAATTAAAGAAAGCAAAGAAAACGAAGAAAAAGTGAAAGTGACAATTACATTCGCATAAATTTTCCTATTCTAGATATCGCTTCTCCTAATATTTTTTCATTAGGTAAAAATACTATTCTGAAATATATATCTTTAGATTTATAGAAAAATCCACCACCATGCACGACCAATACTTTCATTTTATCTCTAAGTTTTAAAACAAAATCTAAGTCATTTTTCCATTTTTTATTTTTATTTTCAATCCATGGGAATGCATAGAAAGCACCTTTAGGTAAGATACAGTTAATATGATTTTCTTCAAATTTTTTCATCATAAAATCTCTTCTTCTTTTTAATTTGTCTTTAACTTCACTTAAGTAATCTCGTCCGTTGTTAATTTCTTCATCGATTATTTTAGAAACAGCATATTGTGCTGGAGTGTTTGCACAAAGTCTTAATCTGCAAAGTTTTAGTATACTTTCCTTTAATTTATTGTTTTTGAAATTATGGAAAGTCATCCATCCGATTCTCCACCCAGGTGCTAAGTAGCACTTTGATACACCGTTTAGTATTATAGTTTCACTATTCGATGCTTCCTCTACAGAGAAAAATTTTTCTTCAAATGTTAAATCCGAATAAATTTCATCACTAATTATCAAAATTTTATTTTTGTCGCAAATTCTACATATCTCTTCTATTACATCCTTTGGATAAACTGCCCCAGTCGGATTATTAGGATTTATTATTACTAAACTTTTAGTTTTTTTACTTATTTTCTTTTTTATGTCCGAAACATCAGGAATCCAGTTTTCATCGCATTTGTAAAAGATAGTTTTTCCACCCCATAGTGCTACCATAGAAGGATACTGTGGATAACAAGGGGTAGGTAGTAGAACCTCATCATCTTTGTTCAAAATACAAGCAAATATAAAATTTATAGCTTCGCTTGTCCCTGAAGTAACTATGACATCATTCATAGAAATTTTTTCTTTTTCAGCAATTTTCTTTCTTAGTTCGTAAACTCCCTGAGAATCGGAATAAAAGTTATATCCTTTTTTCACAGCTTCTATAAGTGCTTTTTCCATTATTTTAGGGAGTTTCAGATCGTATGCCAGAGGATCCCCTATATTTAATTTTATAGTTCCTGGTTTTATTCCTATTTCCAAGTCTCTTATAGCATATTTTATTTTCTCAGTTCTAGAAGAAATCAAAGAAGTCATACCACAATCATGTAGCAAGATTTAAATTTCTATTTATTTCCAAGAATATAGAAGATACAAGTATACAAAGCACAAAAATGCTGGGGTCGCCTAGTGGTTAGGGCGACAGCCTGCTAAGCTGTGGTCCCAAAAGGACCTCGTGGGTTCGAATCCCACCCCCAGCGTTTTTTCTTCGGTTTCGATCAGTTGTCAAGCAGAATTTTTAAATTTTCTTCTAATTTTTGTTTGGGGTGAAAATTTGAAGGAAATAACAGTTATTGTTCCAAATGAAGTTGGAGCGTTAGCAGAAATAGCAGACGTCTTAGGAAGTAACGGGATAAATATAATCTCTATATCTGCTGTAGGACTAGGTGAAAAAGGAATAATAAGGTTAATAACTAGTGATGAGAAAAGTTCGATTAATGTTTTAACTAAATACATGGCAGAGAAAAAAGGAAGATATGAAATGAAGGTAGGAGATGTTATAGTAGTAAAGCTTGTAGATAGACCTGGAGAGTTAGCGAAAGTTTGCAAAAAACTTGCTAAGGCAAATATAAATCTTGAAGCAGTATATTTACTAAGAGAAAGAGATGGGGTGGAAGTAGTAATAAAACCTGAAAAAATGGAAGTTGCAGTGAAAGAATTAAAGAAAGTAGGTGTAGAATTTAGAATATGAATATAGAATTTAGGAATATAGAATTTAGAATGAAATTTTTAATCTCTATTTTCGGTTCTTTTTTATGA
Organism: Microcaldota archaeon; assembly: GCA_964518285.1. GTDB lineage: Archaea > Micrarchaeota > Micrarchaeia > CABMEP01 > CAZFGC01 > CAZFGC01. Next base: position 1,868 of record CAZFGC010000116.1, on the reverse strand, counting down.
TCTTTTTCTACTTTCTTAATTTTATCCAATCTTCAATATTCTTTTTATGTTAGAAGATGTTAGAAAATCTACTTTTTCTATTTTTTCTTTACTATATTTCGATAATATCTCTACGGATTTAATGACATCGGTAGGTTCTTTTCCGATGTAAGGAGCATCGGATTCTACTACAAAGTTTTCCAGACCCCAATGCTCTGCTATTTTCCTTCTATTCTTTGATTCCACAGGAGGATACGAGATTAGATAATTTCTTTCAATTGCAATTTTTCCTTCTTCAAAAGTTCCAGAAAAACAATGCATTATTACTTTTAAATTATAATTAGAAAGAATATCTAAAACTTCCTTCACTGATTTTCTTGAGTGAATGAAAACCGGCAAATCAATTTCCTCAGCGATTTTTAAAAAATGAATGAAACACTTTATTTGTCTATTTCTTTCTTCATTAGTTTTTGCCCAATGATAATCCAAACCTATTTCTCCAATTCCGACAGCATTTCCTATTTTAATATCAAAATTTTCATCTTTCATTTTCATAGCAATCTGTGGCGAAATACCAACTACAGGAAAAACAAAATGTTCATGTTTCTTTGCTATTCCGAGACAAGTCATACTGCTTTCTTTTGAATACCCACAAGTAATTATCGCTTCTAGCACTTTTGATTTCTTCCATTTACCAATTAAGACCTCCAAGTTTTTGAAGGAATCTAAATGGCAGTGCGAATCTATCATTAGCATCAACTCAAACTTATCAACTCAACTAAATAATTAGCTCATGACAAGTTTGCATTCATTGTTTATACACTTTGTCTTAAATTTACCATGTACTCCAGTGCAAAAATCAGGACATTGGACATCTGGATTAACAAAATTTTTATTTCCAACAAAACATTCTCCAGTATCAATTTTCACACCGCAGGAGCAATCATCATCAGAAATACAAAATTTTTCATTGCTTATATCTCTTTCACTTAATTTGTCCCCAGTTTTCATAAAAAGGATAATAGAAATTATAGAGATCGCGAAAATTAATGCTATAAGAACTAAAATTTTGTTTGCCATTTTATCATTGTTATCATTCATTATTCTCATTGTTTATTCCAATTATCATTATTTGTCATTCACATTAATGAAAAATTTTTAAATTTTTATGTCGGATTTTCCTTCATTCTTTTACGTCCTTAGTATTTTAGTGAAGAACAGAGAAGAATAGAAAAGAACAGAGAAGAATAGAGATTACAGAATAGAGATTACTTTGGGTGATTATTTGTCAACAGTGCCCGGGATAGCTAAAGATTTAAAGGAAGGAAGATATGTAATAATAGATGGAGAGCCATGTAAGGTAGTGGAAATTCAAGTATCCTCTCCTGGGAAGCATGGAGCTGCAAAAATGAGGATCGTAGGCATAGGCATTTTCGACAATGTTAAGAGAGTACTTCTAAAACCTTCTGATGGAAATGTAGAGATACCTATAGTTGAAAGGAAGTTAGCTCAAGTAATTTCTGTGGCTGGTGAAACAGCGCAAGTTATGGATCAGAAAAGTTATGAGATATATGAAATTATACTACCTGAGGAAATAAGGGACAAGGTAAAGGAAGGAGATAATGTTGATGTTCTAGAATGTATGGGGAGGAGAATAGTTGAAAGAGTAAGGAGTCAGTGATAAAATGCCTGAAAAAGCTGAAAAAGCTGAAAAAACTACAGAAAAAAAGACATACAGATACAAAAAGGGAAGATACTGTCCGAAGTGTGGAGAAGGAGTGAAGTTAGCAGAGCATATTGATAGATTTTCTTGTGGAAAGTGTGGATATTTCGAAAAAAAGAGTTAATTTAATAGCAAAATTCATATTTAATATTTCTACTTTTTGCCA
>CAZFGC010000115.1:0-6279 GCA_964518285.1 Microcaldota archaeon | reverse complement strand
ATAGCTCTGGCTGCTTTGGGATTTGGATTTCTTGTGTTTGCAATAGGATTTGCACAGCCAAATTTACCGTTAAAGACAGTAATGTTAATCATTGCTGCAGTTTGTATGCCAATTTCACTTTTAATTTGGAAATATGGATACTTAGTGATTCCATTAATTACTAAAAGAGCAAACATCGTTGAAGTTCATGATGCTGGTTATGAAGTTACTCCTGCTCAAGACGCTATTGTGAAGAAGGTTGGAAATCAGTATTATGCTAGTGTATTTTTACATATAAAAATGTACAAAAGTGTTACAGAGAGAAGTGCAGAAGAGACGATGGTTTACGTTGATTCATTCGAAAGAGCAATAGCACAAATAAAGTTTCCTGTGAAGATAGGAACAGTTCTTTTTGCTAGGGAAATTGGAAAATACAAAGAAGATATAGAAACAAAAAAATATGTTGCAGTTCAGAGACTTCAGAGAGAAAGAGAAAAGGCAGAGCCAGATCCTATTACAATAGATAGATTAGAAAAAGAAGTAGCGATGTATGAAGCTCAGCTAGCTAGGATTTCTGCAGGAGAGAGACCTCTAGGGCTCATAGCTTACGCAATGACAACAGGAACTGGAATTACAAAGGAAGCAGCTGTTGCAGTTGCGAAGAATCAAGCAGCTGAATTAAAAACACTTCTCGCAAATGCATTGAATGTTGAAGTAACTTATCTTTATGGAGAAGACATGAAAAAATGCTACGAAATGGAAGCCATGATACCACCGACCACTAAAGAAATGGAAAGATTTATTGAAGAGTAGGGGAAAATGGGAGAATTGAAAATTTATGATGTTGCAAATACAACAATTGCGAAAAGAAATATTATCGTTAGTCCTCCTGAGCCACCAGCAGAGTATTTAATGGGGGATCCTACGAATTCAATTTACATTGGAAGGACAGAAATATTTAACGTTCCTTTTCATTGGACTTTTCAAAGGCTTGTAAATCCGCATATAGCAATCGTAGGAACAACAGGATCTGGAAAGTCGATATCCTACGACGAAGAAGTACTTGTTAAACAAAATGGAAAACCAAGATTAGTAAAAATCGGAGAACTAGTCGATTCATTAATAAGAGAAAATGGAAGCGAATTTATAGAAGATTGTGAAGGTGTTAGTGATCCCAATATAGAAGTTTATACATTTGATGAAAATTTAAAATCTAAGTGGAGCAAAGTTAGATTTGCTGGAAGAAAAATTTCTCCAAAATATATGTATAAATTTACAACTGCAAGTAAAAGAGAAATAATTACAACAGGAGATCATAATTTAGTGATTATTAAAAATGGAGAAATTAAAGTTATGAAAAGCAGTGAAGTTAATGTTGGTGATTATATACCAATACCAAGGAAAATAAAAATTAATGATGGTTTTGTTTCTGAAATAAATCTCATCGAATTATTAAAAGATGAAAAAGTTTATATTACCGGAGCATCTAAAATACTAGAATCAAACTATCAGCTAATAAAGAACTTTTTACCCATTGATAAAAAGTATGATAAGTATTTGAAATTTTATACAAACGGAAGAAGAATACCAATTTCTTATTTCTTAAAATTATTAAAATGCCTAAACATTAGTGATGATGAATTTAGAAGTATAAAAATTATTGAGAAAAAAAGTAAGGAAGATAAAGCGATACCCATCTTTTTGCCTTTGACTAAAGAAATGATGAGATTATTAGGATACATCGCTTCCGAAGGGCGCATACAAAACACTTGTGTGAAGATTTCTAACAAAAACGAGGAAATTTTAACGGACATATATAATTGCGCTAAGATATTTAACCCAAAGTTGAATAAAAGGAGATCTAAAAGCGAATTAGTTATATATTCAAAATTGTTTGTTAAGATATTGAAATCTTTAGGATTATATGGAAACTCAGAAAAAAAGAGAGCACCATGGATCTTATTCCACGTTAACGAAATTTTGCTTTCAGAATATTTTAGGGCATATTATGAAGGAGACGGATGCGTAGAAAAGCGTTGTATTACTGCAACAACAAAATCAAAAAATTTAGCAAACGATCATCTCTATCACTTACTAAGACTTGGTATAATTGGAAGAATAGAAGTGAAGAAACTCAAAAATACGAAATATAGAAGCATATACTATCAAATTACGATTTCTGGGCGCGAGAATCTCGAAAAATTTGCGCAAATAGGTTTTGTTTCTCAAGAAAAGAACCTCAAATTATTCAAACTTTTACAAGGTAAATCAAGTACAAATGTAGATATAATCCCTGAGGTAGGTCAAGTAGTGAAAAGGATACATGAAGCTATAAATTTCGATAAATCAAAAATGGAAGACTCTATTATTAGAGGTATTAGAAGACCTTCGAGAAAATATTTGAAAAAATTAATTTCTAAAATAAAAGATAGAGTAAAAGAAATAAAAAGTATAGGAAAAGAAATAGAACAATTAAGAAATTTGTCAAAACTTTGTAATCTCGTTCAAATAGCTGAAGAGAGAAATTTTAATTCAATTCTATATAAAGAAATGGATGAAAGTTGGAGAAGAGCAAAACGAAGAACTGTAAGGACAAAGCTTAGAAATGTAAATAAAATAGCAGAAATTATAGGAGAACATTATCTTCAGAAGGAACAATTAAGAAATTGTATTAGAACAGCATTTTCAATACTGGGCATAGGATTACAATCATTTGACAAATCAGTATATGATTTTTGTACTGGAAGGAGGGAAGACATTACTTATGAAAAAATAGAAAAAACATCGCAATTTTTAGTTCAGAAATACGATGAGGTTTGTAAAAATCTTTGCTTAGTTGAGAAAGATATAGAATTTATAGAAATTTTAGCTAATTCAGACATACTTTGGGATCCGATAATTTCGATCGAAAAGTTAGAAAGTAAACATAAATATGTGTATGACTTATGTGTGGATGATCAAGTATTCTTAGCAGGTTTTGGAGGAATCTTTGTCCATAATTCATATTTCATAAAAACATTCCTTCTCAGAGCCTCTTTAGTTTGGAATGCAAACGCAATAATAATAGATTGGGCTGGTGAGTATAAACCTTGGGTAAGACAAGTTGGGGGGAAAGTTGTTGCCCTTGCAAGAGGAGCATATTTAAATCTTTTAGACCTAGCTGGGATGAAGCCAAGCGATAGAATAAAACAAGTAATAAGATCTCTTGAAATACTAACAGATATTGGAGAATATCCAGAGCAAAGGAGATTAATAGAGCAAGCGATGGAAGAAGCATACATCAGGAAAGGTTTCAAGCTAACTGAAAAAGACCAAAGAGATGCATTAGGGAGACCTCTTACTCCTCCAACTCTTAAAGACGTTCAAAAAATTTTGCAAGAAAAGCTGGAAACAGGAACCTATGAATTTCCAGCAGAGCTTGAAAATGCAATTTACAAGTTAAAAAGATTTACTTTAGAAGGAGATGACTACTTCGCAGAACAAAGCACGATAAAGCTTGATGAACTTCTCTCTGCAGGGTTAGTTGATATCGATTTATCAGGACTTCCAGACGAAACATTTAGGGCTCTAGGAGCTCTTACAATTTTGCAATTTGTAAAAGAAAAAATGAGGATGGAGGGATGGAGTCCAGAAAAGGGGATAAAACTTTTTGTAGTTGTTGATGAAGCTTGGAAGATAAGCAAAGATGAAAATAGTGATTTAGTTATGATAGTAAGAGAGGGGAGAAAATATCAGTTTGCTCTTATAGTTGCTTCTCAAAGTCCTATGGACATTGCAGAGGCAGTGTTTTCAAATGTAGGAACAGTATTTATGCTAAGATTAAAGTTCGAAAAATTTCTTGACTATTTACAGGGATCTTTAAGATTTTCTGATTACATTCGTCAGAAAATATTAAGCTTCGGAGTTGGTCAATGCGCTGTTAGTATGAGTTATGCAGAATCAGTTCCATTTTCTGAATGTTTCATAGTTAAAAAAATAGAAGGAGAAGAACCAATAATTGATTATTTTGTTGATATTCACTCAGTTTTGACTGAATTACAATTAAGAGATGAGACTATGCCTAAATCTTTCCCCAAAGAAAAAGTTGAATTTAAGAAAAGATTGCGTGAGATGGGTCTTACTGATGAAAAAATAGAAGAAATAGCAAGGATGATAGAAAAAAAGGCAAGACATATAGATGCGGTAGACTTGGTTATAGAATTAGAAAGGAGAGGAGTTGATAGAGCAGCAATAACTTCGTTCTATAGAGAGTTAGGAATAGACGACCCAACAATAATTAATATCTTTGCAGCTGCAGATAAGAAGAGAGCAGGAGGTGAAGTAACTCACGTAACTATAGAATAGGTGATTCAATGAAGAAAAAAGTAAAGATGAAAAAAGCAAAGACGAAAAAAGTAAAGATGAAAACAAAGACAGAAGAAAAAAGAAAAAAAAGAGAAAAAAGGGAAGTAAAAGTAAAAGAAGTAGAAGTAAAAGAAGAAGTAAAAGAAGCTGAAGAAATAAAAAAAGAAGAAAAAGAAAAAGAAGAAATAAAAAAAGAAAAAGGGACATGTTTAATTTGTCAAAAGGAAACTGTAGGATCACCTGTAAAGGAGGATTTCGTAATAAGAGGAATTAGAAAAATAAAAACATCCTTAAAAATTGCTAGAGGTACAAATTTAATAATTTGTGATGAACATCTAGAAGAAGCTAGGAAAAAAAGAGAAAGATTCGAAAAGTCACTTCTTACTTATGGAGGGATAGGTGCGGTTATCGGAATTATATTAGTAATAGCGGGTCTATTAGGAGGAAGAGATTTAATTTCAATCCTCTCTTCTATGCTAATCGCAATATTACTTATTGTAGTTTTAGTAATTTTTTCTTTAGCCTATTACTTTCCAGCTGTAGAAGAGAGAAAGAAGTGAGAAATTGCCTGAAGAAGAAAAGAAAAAAGAAATTGAGATTCCATTAGTTGAGGGATTTAGGATAGATGCGAAAAGATTAAAAGAACCAGCTGAAATAATAAAAAAATTATCTTCCCTAAGTTATTTAGAGATAGTAGAATCAAAAAATGTTGTTGTAGTAATTAATGTTGAGAGGAGAGATATAGAAAAGAAACCACATCTTTTTTCTATAACATATCTTGCCCCCGATTACATTGAGTTTGTTTATAGTTACTTACCAACTACAAGTCCAAAGCTAAGAAGGTTAGAAGTAATTAGATTTTTCATAAACCTCCTTTCTTTATTAGAAGAAGTATATTTCATAAAACATACTCAACTTTATCAAATAATAGATAGTTTTATAGCAAAGTTAACTGAATACACATCGTCGAAGTATGATGAGCTTTTCTCGAGATACGATGCAGTTAAGGAGGAAAATGAAAGGATAAAGAGGGCGATATCTGAACTAAAAGACGCTAACGAAAAATTTAGGAAAGCAATTATAGAAAAAGAAGAAAAAATAAATCAGCTTTTGCTAAGGATAAAAGAGTTAGAAGTTTATTCTGATGAAATTTTAATGATGAAAATTCAAGATTGGTTAATTGAGCATGGATACGAAATAAACATTTCAGATTTTTGTAAAGTAAATAAAGTTCCGCCCGAGAGAGTAGAGCAAGTTTTGAATAAAATGGTAAAGGAAGGATATTTGACAATGAGATAGTAGCAGCCGATGATACGATGATAAAATGGTTGGAAAGGAAAGAAGAAAAATTAGGAGAAACTTATATTATTTTGATATCAGGAGGACTATATCGCCAGTCAAGAGGTTTGCAAAAAGAGAAGAAAAAATTACTATCGACCTTCTAGTTAAATACATTAAAAACTTATTTTTAGGATATGTTAAAAAGGAAGAAAAAGCTAAAATAGAGGCAAGGATCACGGCCAGAGCAGCCCCAGTAAACGCTATAGTCATAGGGATAGTTCTAATATTCCTGGCAGCAATTTTTCTTCCTGTTTTTATAATATTCCTACAACCATCAGAAGCTATAATTGAAGAAAAGAAAGAAATAAAACCACCAGTTTTTTCTTATGAATTTGAAGAGGGAGGAGTTATCGATAGTAGCGATGGGTTAAGATTTTTCATTCCAGTTACTTTGAATGGAAGTTTCGATAGCGCAAAAATCACTTTCATTACATATCGAGAAAAAGTTCCTGAAGAAGTCTTTGTTCTTCGCTCTGTTAGGCTCGCTTCAGCAAATTATGATGATTTTTACAAAAACCTTAAAGAATATTTAGAAAACCATGGAATTACAGTAAGTGAAATTACATTTGAAGAAATTTCTAGGATATCTAAGAAATCAAACATAATTTTAGTTGT
>CAZFGC010000114.1:0-2334 GCA_964518285.1 Microcaldota archaeon | reverse complement strand
TATCTAAATACTCTAATATTTCTTCACCTTTTATATTAAAACTCATTTCCCCAACTGCAGGAATTTCGTATCTTATCGTTATCTTTCTTTCTTCAGATAAATTTCTAGTATCTATATTCAAGGTTCCAGCGATCTCACTTGTTCCTTTCCAAGGCACCTTAACTGGAAAGTTATATCCTGGCAAGATTATTTCAATAGTTCCATTTATTGAAAGCTCTTGAGGAGGAATTGGAATCGAAATAGAAGGTATAGCTTCTCTAATAGGAATATAAGCAACACCGCTTTGAGTTATATTAGTAAACCTAGTCCTTATTACAATAGTCGAATCTCTAAATGCTTCTAAATTACTTGCAATAACTTTTAGTTCTTCTTTCATCTTCATAAAGTTATAAAACAAATACCCTGAAAAAACTAATGAAAAAATTGCAATTATTATAGAAATGTAAACAAGAATTTTACCATTACCTTTTTCTTCCCTAATCTTCTTATAAAGGGCCTCTTTTTCTTCCCTCTCCATTTTTATTTCTTCTTCAGCAATTTCTTTCGCTTCTTCTTCCTCCCTCCTTTTTTCGACCCTACTCGGCCTCATTATTATTCCTTCTCCTATCTCTATTTCTCTTTTCGGAATAGGATACCTCTCCTCTTCTTCCTCCATAATGGAATTAAATACATTTATAAAAATTTCTTTAGATCGTACAAAAAGCAACAGTAACAATTTGATGACTAACATTAAGGTATTAACATGTTTTCCAACATTACTGAAAATAAAATATTACTTTTTTCTCTATTGTTCTCAATAGTAGGAATCATAGTGATTTATTTCTATTCTAAACAACTCACGCCGCAAGAGTACAGAATTTCTGAAGTAAAATTTTTACCTCAAGGATCGTATGTCGCAGTGAAAGGAATAGTAAAAGAAGTAAAAATAAACAAACTAACAACACTAACTCTTTGTAGCTTTGATGATCCAAAGGAATGTATTGAAGTAAAATACTTCTTTAATTATTATGTCGAAGGAGGAGATTCTTTGCTGATATTTGGAATTGTAAAAGAATGGTCTGGAAGAACTTATATAGAAGTCAAAACAAAGGACGAAATAATAAAAATAAAATGAAACAAAAAACGAGAATAAAATAAAACATTAAAATGAAAATAAAGAGTGGTAAAATGGTTGCACACTTAATTTATTTTTTAATAGGAATCTTTTTGGGAATAATCGCAGGTCTAATTCCAGGGATACATCCAAATTTATTAGCTTTTCAACTAAAAACACTATCAATTGACAGCATCTCATTCGCAATACTCTTAATCTCAGCCTCTTCATCAAACATTATTTTTTCCTTCATACCAATGATATTTTTCTTTATTCCAAACGAAACAGTTTTAGGGGTCTTGCCAGGTCACGCTTTAGCCAAGAAAGGACAGGGCTTCAAAGCTCTAAAAATATGTATTATCTCTTCTTTCTTCGCAATTTTGTTTTCAATAATTTTTATAGGAGCAAACTTTTTACTATCAAAAAATATCTTCATAGCGATAAAGCCGTTAATCCCTGTAATTTTAGTATTATTCTCGATTTTTATGATAGCTAGCGAAGGGAGAAAGGCAATAGTTCCTTTCCTTTTGTCAGGTATTTTTGGATACATTTTATTGACGTATGGGAAGATGAAAGAGCCAGTTTTTATAGCTTTTCTGGGATTTTTTTCGCTTAGTGCAGTACTTTTTTCTAAGGGGGAAAGGATAAAGGAGCAGAAAGATGAAAGGTTAAGATTGAGCAAAGAGTTTTTTCTTCTAGTTTTTATAGGTTGTTTTCTTGGTTGGGTTTGTGATTTTTTCCCAGCTATTTCTTCTCCAGCGCAGATTGCAACTTTAGTTTTTCCAGTTATTAAGGGGCCGGAGAATTTTTTAACGGTAGTTTCTTCTCTTAGCACTTCGCATGCTATGAATTCTATAGTTTCTTTAGTTACGATAGAAAAAGCAAGGACAGGAGTAACACTAGCTATAAAGGATATAATAGACAGCAGAAATGTATTGTTTTTTCTCCTAGTTTCAGGGGTTGCATTTTTTGCTAGTATATTTGTAATTTTGCTAGTTGCTAAGAGGATAATAAGATTTTTGCAAGGGATAAATCAGCTTTACTTAAAAATTGCAGTCGCGTCTTACATTTTCTTAATCTCTTTCTTATTAGATGGAGTTTTTGGGATTTTTGTTTTGCTAGTTTGCGGAGCTATAGGAATTTTTACCCAAGTGTCTGGAGCAAGAAGGACAAACATAATGGCCTTCTTACTTTTGCCAGTAATCATAAATAACATGCTATAAAACTATAAAAAACATTCT
>CAZFGC010000113.1:0-8006 GCA_964518285.1 Microcaldota archaeon | reverse complement strand
AAATAGAAAAAGAAAAGAAAATCCTTCCTCCCCCTCCACCTTTCGACTTTACAACTTTGCAAATAGAAGCTTATAGAGTTTATGGGTTTCTACCTATTAAAACAGAAGAAATAGCGCAAAGTTTATACATGAAAGCTATGATATCTTATCCTAGAACTTCTTCGCAAAAGCTCCCATCAAGACTAGGATTAAAAAATATACTTGAAAAACTAGCAGGAAAAAGCAAGCATTCTAGCTATATAAAATATCTCTTATCTAATAACAAAGTAAAGCCAAGGGAAGGAAAGAAAGACGACGTACATCCAGCAATTTATCCTACTGGAGAAATAGAAAAAATGACGGAGGATGAAGAAAAACTTTACGATTTAATACTTAGACGCTTCCTAGCATGTTTTTCAGATCCTGCAGAAATAGAAAATAGGAAAATAACCATAAATGCGAAAGAAAAATATGTGGCGAAATTCATTCATGTAGTTAAAGACGGCTGGTTGTCGATATATAATCCTGGAATAAAAGAAGATAAATTGCCTGATTTGAAGGATGGTGAAAAAGTTGAAATAGAGAAGATAAAAATTTCTAAAGGGAAAACAAAACCTCCAAGTAGATATTCTCCTGCAGAGATAATAAAGAAATTGGAGCAACTTGATATAGGTACGAAAACCACAAGGCCTATAATCTTAGATAATTTATATAAGAGGAAATACATAGAGGGTGAGGGAATAAGAGTATTGCCTTTAGGGAAGACGATTTATTACATTTTTTCGAAGTATGCTCCAGAAGTTGTTGATGTAGATTTAACTAGAAAGCTAGAAAGAGAGATGAACGAAATTAAAGATGGAAAAAAAGGAAAAATAGAGGTAATAAATAAAACTAAGGAAATTGTAAAAAGCATAATTCGAGAAATGGAGGAAAGGAAAGAAGAAATAAAGAGAGATTTAATAGAAAGTTTGAAAAAAGTAGGAATTAAATGCATTTGTGGTGGGGAGTTAAGAATAATATCAAAAGGGGGAAAAAAGTTCTTGGGATGTTCAAGGTATCCTGACTGTAAGATAACTTATTCATTACCAGCCGGAAATTTTAAGCTTATAGGAAAATGTAGTAAGTGCGGATCTCCGAAAGTATTGATTCTCGGAAAAAAGAAATACTCTTTTTGTTTGAATAAAGATTGCAAAACTAAAAACAAATAAAATAAATAAAAAAACATAAATAAAACACAAATAAAAAACACAAATAAAACAAACGAGAGAAAAATAAACAAAAACAAGCAAAAACAACCAAGAACAAACAAAAATAAAAAACAGCAAACTAATCTTTCTTATTCTCCGTTTTTTGTCTAAGTTCTTCCGTTTTTTGACTTTCTTCCATCACGTCTTGTCCGACATATTTTTCTATAGTGAAACTGAATTTGCTGCCTTTCCCAAGTTTCGACTCTACCCAAATTTCTCCGTTATGAAGCTCTACAATATTTTTTGCAATTCTTAACCCAAGACCGCTACCCTCCTTTTTTCCAATTTTATAGTATGGTTGGAATATATTTTCTAATTCTTTTTCAGGTATTCCTATTCCAGTATCTATTACATCGACCTGGATGTATTCTTTCTTTCCTTTTTTTACTGGAAAAGAATTTACAGTAATTGTTCCCTTTTCAGTAAACTTAATAGCATTCGAAATTAAATTTATTAGAACTTGTGCTATTCTATCAGGGTCTCCGTAGCATTCTCCATATTCATCAGGAGTATTCCATATTAATTTCAATCCTTTTCTTTCTGCGAGCTGTCTGCAAGAGCATTTTTCTTCTAGGGAAGATAGCAGGAATCTCCTTTTGTGCAAGGTTATGTTTCCAGATTCCAATTTTGACAAGTCTAAAAGCTCATCTATCATTTTTGCTAGCCTAGTGCATTCTTTATGAATTATAGTAACAGCGTCAAGCTGCTGTGGTGTTAAATCACCAAGTAGCTTATTTGCCAAGAGTAATGAATATCCTTGAATTGAAGTCAAAGGAGTTTTAAGATCATGTGAAACAGTACTTACAAGCTCTGATTTTAGCTTATTTATTTCAGATAGCCTTTTAGCTTCAATTTCAAGTTCTTTTTTCATTTTTTCGACTTTGTCGATTTTTTTCTTTTTTTCATTAATATTTCTTAAAGTTCCCCTAAATCCAACTACAACACCTTTCTCCTTTATCGGAACACAGTTTGCGCTGAAGTATATATATCTACCTCTAGCATTTTTTATTCTAAATTCTAACTCTTTAAACCCTTTTCCTTCTTTTTCAGCTTTTCCCACAGTCATTAGAAATTCTGGTAAATCCTGTGGATGAATTACGGGGATTATGTTCTTTACGTTTAAACCGAGTTGCTTTTCAAACTGCTGGTTGAAGAATTTTATTTCTCCATTTTTATCCATTTCAAATATTATATCACTTACATTATTTACGATATCATCATATTCTTCACTTATTTTTTCAATTTTTTCTTCAATTTCTTTTATTTTCGTTACATCTCTTATTATTAGAACTATCTCGTTTTGGATTTTCTTTTTATTGACATGTAAGTAAAATTCCTTTCCATCTTTTCCTTTAACAGAAACTTCAAAAAATTCTTGATTTTTTATATTAAACAGTTCATCTATTTTTTTACCTACAATTTCTTCTTTAGTATAGCCCAAGAAATCTTTATTAATGTATTCAATTATTTTTGTTTTACCATTAATCTTCATTACTATATTTTGCTCCAAAAGAGCAGATAAAAGTAGTTTATTTTTTTCAATTTCCGATACGTTCGATAAATCTTGGATTATAGTTATCGTTTTATCTCCGAGAGTAAAGCTTTTAGATATTATATTAATTTCTCTATCTTTTCCGATAAGTTTTCCATTTTTTAGTATTTTTTTCAGTTTTTTTCCAATTACATCATTTTTACTAAAACCACTAATTCTTTCAAAGGAAGGATTAACGTTCAAAATTTTGTTTTTGGAATGAACTATAATCCCATCTGAAGAATTGTTAAAAAGTATCTCAAATTCATAATTCAACAGACTTTGCTCCCCTGCCCCTGCCATGTTATAATAGAGAAAGTTTTTTATTTTATTTGTTTTAGATTTTCGATGCAACAAATTTTTGATATCCTAATTGAAGGAGGGCATACAACGAAAGAAATAGCAGAAAAAATAAATATCGATGAAAAAGAAGCAGAGAAAATATTAGAGTCTTTAAGAGAAGAAGGGAAAATAGAAAAAAAGAAAGTTGGCGCAATAGAGTATTGGTATTATATCCATCCAGGATTTAAGAAAATTTTGATAGTAGAAGATGACGAAAACATTTCAAAGTTAATTAGTCTAACCTTGAAAGACTATGAGAAAAAAGAAGTAAGAACAGCAGAAGAAGCGATTCGAGAGGTCGAGGAGTTTAAGCCAGACCTTATTCTATTGGACTTGATGCTTCCAGGAATGAATGGTTTAGAATTTTGCAAGAAAGTAAAAAAGGAAAATAAAAATATCATAATAATCATAGTCTCAGCCGCAGACCCAGTTGTAAATAGATTTTTCGGAATTCAGTATGGTGCTGACTACTATTTAAAAAAACCATTTGATCCTATGGAACTTAAGTTTTTGGTTGATGTATACTTGTCGAAGCAGAATTTTGATTTTTTGATAGATTTGCCAGATTTTGAGAGAATACGGAAATTGGAAGAAATCTCACCTGAAGATTACAAATTAATAAAAGTAGAAATTGAAGGGATGAAGGAATACATTGAAAGTTATGGTGAAAAAGAAGGTAAGAAAATTTTTAGGTTAGTCTCAAGTATGTTAAGGGATAAAATTAATGAAAATGAATTGAATGTTTTCTTAGGGTTCTTAGGAGATTCTTTTATCATTTTGTATAAGAAAGAGATAGAAGGAGATGTAATAAGGATATTAACAGACCTAAAAAAAGACTTTACGAGAGTTGCCACATTTTTAAAGCAAAAACATAGGATAGGGATAAATATTTTAGGAGATATAGAAAAGCAAAAACTGGGAATACCTATAGAAATTAGCTATTATGAAATAAACCTTAGTGCTTTATTGAAGAGATTCGAAGCTTATAGAATGCCTGAGAATTTAGATAGCGCGATTACGAGAAATTACACTTTAGCAGAAATAAGTAAAATTTTTAACGAATGCAAATTAGATGTAAAGCTAGGAGAAATGGGAGGAACCCCAAGGATTTACGTTGGAAGAGAGGGAAAAGAGGAGGGAGAAGAAGGATAAATTTTTAAATCATTTTATTTTAAATATATAATCGAGGCAGTAATTTCTATCCTGTGATTTCATGGAAGTAAAAGACAAAGTCATGAAGGGAACTACGACTTTAGGTATAATTTGTAAAGATGGAGTAATTTTGTCATCAGAGAAAAGAGAAGTAGCTGGATATATAGTTAGTGAAGAAGCAGAGAAAATATTTGAAATTGATACGCATATAGGAATGGCAGGAGCAGGTGTAAGTGCGGATATGAGGGCGCTAGCAAAAATCTTGAATGTAGAAGCTAGGCTTTATAGAGTATCTAATGGAAAAAGAATAAGCGTCGAAGCTGCAGGAAATCTTCTATCGAATTTAATGTATCAGTATAAAGTCATACCCTTCATGACTATAATAATTTTAGGAGGTATTGAAGAAGATGGAGAACCAAAATTATTTGCGCTCGATGTGTATGGTGGTTTATCTAGGATAAAGGATTATACTGCTTTCGGAGGGAGCGGTTGGCCATTTGCACAAAGTATATTAGATGCTGAATACTCTTTGAAAACAACAGATGAAATGATACCTCTTGCTATAAAAGCAATTAACATGTCAAAGAAAAGAGATGTTTACTCTGGAGGAGACGTAGACGTAGTGAAGATAACAAAATCAGGTTTCAAGAGATTATCTCAAGAAGAAATAAGCAAATATACGAAGAAGATTAAAAAAGATTAAAGATTAAAGGATATAAAGATTAAAAGATCAAGAGAAACACAAATAACACAAAATAATACAAAAAACGCAAGAAGGGAAAGGAGAAAATTAACAAAACTAATAGAATTAATAATATAGTAATAAGTCGATTTTATGAACGAGCTAGTTGAAAAAGTAAAAAGCTTATTACCACCAGAATGTAAGCTAGAAAAAATTGAATTCGAAGGACCGGATGTTGTAATATATGTTGAAAACGCTAGAGTAATCTATGAAAACGAGAACCAAATTAAAAATTTAGCTAGCGAACTAAAGAAAAAAGTAATAGTAAGGTCTGTTGAAAAAGACTTGCTAGATGTAGAAAATTCCAGAAAAATTATAGAAGAAATAATTCCAAAGGACGCTGAAATAAAAGACATAAGATTCTTGCCATCTTTTCATGAAGTTTGGATAGATTGCTTAAAACCAGGACTTGCAATAGGAAAGAAGGGATCCAACTTAAAGAGCATAATCCTTAAAACTGGTTGGATTCCAAAAATATTAAGGTCCCCAACCATTCATTCAGAAATTGAAAGTTCTATTAGAAACACATTTTATTCCGACTACGAATCTAGAAAGAAATTTTTAATGAAAGTAGCTAAAAGAATCGGTTTAAAGCAAAACAAAACAGCATGGGTAAAAACATTTATGCTAGGAGGGTTTAGGGAAGTTGGTAGAAGTAGCATGCTTCTACAAACTTCCAATGATAGGATATTAATAGATTGTGGTTTAAATTCAGATACATCGTCAGTTGAAGACGCATATCCTTATTTATCAAATTTAGATATTCCAGTCGAAAAAATAGACGCAGTGATTATAACTCATGCGCATTTAGATCACTGTGGATTTCTTCCTTATTTATTTTCCAAAGGATACAATGGACCAGTCTATTGTACTCCTCCTACTAGAGACTTAATGGCACTTCTTTGTTTAGATTTCATAAAAGTAGCAAAGAAGAGTGGAAGAGAATTAATTTATAATGAGAAAGATGTTCAGAAAATGATTGAAAATACAATCGTTAGAGAATACCATGAAGTAACAGATATTACACCAGAAATTAAGTTAACATTTTATAATGCAGGACATGTCTTGGGAAGCGCTATCGTTCATTTACACATATCCAACGGATTTCACAATTTTGTATATACTGGAGATATAAAATTTGGAGGCACAAGGCTTTTCGATTCTGCAGAAGTTACATTTCCAAAGACAGATTCTTTATTTATAGAATCCACGTATGGTGGAAGGGAAGATGTACTTCCTCCGAGGGCTGATGCAGAAGCAAGGCTAATAAAAATAATAAAAGAAACTTTAGAAAAAGGAGGGAAAGTTCTAATCCCAGTATTCTCTGTTGGGAGGGCCCAGGAAGTTATGCTAGTTCTTGAAGAGTACGCTAGAAAAAGTGAAATGAACATGAAGGTTTATTTGGATGGGATGGTGATGGAAGCAACCGCGATCCATACAGTTTATCCAGAATATTTAAGGAAAAATGTGAAGAGAGCAATCCTTTCTAATAGAAGCCCATTTGAATCAAAAATATTTGAAACTGTTAAAAAAAGTAGGGAAGAAATAGCTGACGAAGAAGGATGTATAATTTTAGCACCAAGCGGAATGTTAACAGGAGGACCTTCAGTTGAATATTTGAAGCTTATGGCAGAAGATGAAAAAAATACACTAATCTTTGTAGGATATCAAGCAGTAAATACATTGGGAAGAAAAATACAGAGAGGGGACAAAGAAGTTG
The DNA here is from genome assembly GCA_964518285.1 of Microcaldota archaeon. GTDB lineage: Archaea > Micrarchaeota > Micrarchaeia > CABMEP01 > CAZFGC01 > CAZFGC01. The sequence continues at coordinate 1,293 of CAZFGC010000113.1, read as the reverse complement.
CTGTAGAGGAAGATGGAAAGTTGAAATCAATAAAAATAAAAATGAGAGTAGAGACTTGTGAAGGTTATTCAGGACATAGCGATAGAAGACAACTAATTGCATTCATCAAAAACATAGCCCCTCCCCCTTCAAGAATTTTCTTTATGCATGGTGAAGAGAAAAAGAGCGAAGACCTCGCAAAGTATATTGGAAGAATCACAAATGCAGATGTATCAGTTCCAATGAACATGGACGTAATAAGGTTGAAATAAATTATTCGTAATAATATTCAGGAATAGATGAAATAGACGAAGTTAGAAGTCCAGCGATGAAGAAAATAGCTAAAATAGCTCCGATTACTATTCCTGGCACGAGCCATGTAATAACAGCTTTCAAAGTATCTAATCCGTGAGCTTCCTTAATTGAAAGTGTCAGCAAGTATAGAGCGTATATAAAAATTGCAAGAGATATAATGGCTCCTATGCAAGGTATTAAGGATATTATGCTACTAATTATCATAATCGGAGCATAAAATATCGCACCAAGATAATATTGGGTATCAAAACTTCCCTCTCCGCCCTGAATTCTAGCTATAATAAAGAAAATCCCAGCTAAAATTAATGTTCCTATAACTACAACGATAGGATAGAATATTAAATAGAACAAAAGTGAGACAATGACACCCCCTACATAATAGCCTTCAAACCCGCTGAACGGAAATCCGCCAAACGGAAGTAGGAAAGCAAATAAGATGGAAAGTATTGATATAATTAAACCAATAATAAAACCAGCAAGGAGAATATGAATTATCCCATCAACAAGTTTTGCATTTTTCTTTTCATTTTTGAAAGTTTCTTTAGGTTTGATCAACGCATTTATCCATAAGCTTGGAATTCTTCCAAAGTCCATGAAATAAAAAAAAAGAAAGAAATATAAAACTTTCATTTGTGTGTCTTTCATGAAGGGACAGATTTCTATAGAATTAATAATAATAGTTGCTATAATACTAGCTATAGTCCTTATAGTGGCATCAAAGTTACAGGAAACAGCTAAGAGATCAACAGAACAAATAGGAGCAACTGAAAGCGAAGTTTTTTCCGTGATAAATGAAACTACAAAAGTTGGCTCTAAACAAGCAGGAGAAATTTGTGCTGAAAATTGGGAATGTAGAAGTGGAAGTTGCGTGGGAGGGTTCTGTGCCTAAAGCGCAGATATCTTTAGAATTTCTTTTAATTTTAGGATTATCTCTTTCTTTAATCTTAGTTTATGCAAGTTTATTCTTGAAACTTAAAGGAGATATAGATAAATTTGTCA
>CAZFGC010000112.1:0-2398 GCA_964518285.1 Microcaldota archaeon | reverse complement strand
CCTATCAAAATCTAGTGGAACTAGAGAAAGTTGCTTTATTTGAGAATTTATACAATCTGGTGAAAAAAGCTCAAAAGGACTCGCTAAAGAATCCATTATTGCTACTCTATTTACAACTCCTTTAAATACACACATGCAGTTAAAAACTCCGCAAAAGATTTAAAATTTTATTTTTTCTTTCTTTTTCTAGACTTGTTTTTCATTTTTGTTTTTATTTTGTTTTTATTTTCATTTTCGTCGTGGGAGGTGTAAAAATGGAATGCGAAATAGAAATTGCTGATGTGAAAAATTTCAAAAAGTGCGTTGATTCCATTCTAAATCTAGTAAGAGAAGGAAATTTTGAGATAGATGAAAACGGAATTAGTTTGAGAGCGATGGACCCTTCACAAATTTCCATGGTTATTTTTTCGATAGGAAAGGAATCTTTTGCAAATTATTCTGTAAAAACAGGTGGAAAAATAGGTGTAGACTTAGAGTATTTAAGTAAAATTTTGAACAGGTGGAAAAACAATGAAAGAGTAATTATGCGGATTTTAAACAAAAAATTTGAAATTATATTTTTAGGTGAAAAGTCTAAAAAGAACTTCTATATTCCGGCTATAGACGTTCCTTCTGGTCCGATCCGTGAACTAAAAATTGATTACATAGCAAAAATAAAAATGAGAGGGAAGGAAATAAATGATATCTTACAAGACAGTGCAATTATTGGCCCTCATGTAAAATTTTTTGTGGATAAAGGGTTGCTTAGAATTGAATCTCATGGTGAAAATTCAAATTTAATAGCCGAACTTGAAGAAAGCGAAAATGTGAAAATAGAAACTTCTTCTCCTACTTCTGCAATATTTTCACAAGAGTATTTATATTCGATAACAAAAGAATGTGATGATAAAGAAGAAATAGAAATTAATATAAGTGGTCCAACAGAAAATGATCCCAGACCAAAACCTCTTTGCGCTAGATATAAAATTGGGAATGCATCATTTATTTATTACCTTGCCCCAAGAATTGAGACTGAATAATCAATGTTGATATTGTAAATAGCAAGATACTTAAATATATTGATATTCAAAATATCAATTGAACTTGATCTGTTGCGAATTTAATGGAGGTTGGTACTCGCTTTAAATCGCTATTTGAAAGTGTCCTTAATGTTATTTTTCTTTCCATTCGTAATAAATTTCTTTAAAATAGTCATCCTTACAAGTCGATGAGAAAAATTTAAATTTCTTATTTATTAATAGAAACATGGCGACCATAGAGGAAATATCATTCAGAAACTTTAAATCCTTTAGAAATGTAAAGGTTCCGCTTAATGGGAGATTTGTTTGCATAGTAGGTCCTAACGGTGCTGGTAAAAGTAATATCATAGATGGTATCCGATTTATACTAGGGGAAAATAGCCTAAAAGAGCTTAGAGCTAGGAAAATTAGCGATTTGATTTATCAAGGATGTGAAAAATCTTTGATAAAGATGAAAATAAATGGGGGTGGCGAAAAAATAGAAATTTTGAGAGGCTTAAGAAGCGATGGAAAAACTTTTTTCAAGCTAAATGGGAAAAGAGTAACTAGGTCTTTTGTTATAGATTTCTTAAGATCGAAAAATATAGAAATTGGTGAACATAACGTAATTGCCCAAGGAGAATTTGAAAAAATTGCTAGGCTAAATCCTAAAGAAAGAAGGGAAATAATAGATGATATTTCTGGAATAAGAGAATACGAAGAAAAAAAGAAAGAAGCTCTCGAAGAGCTTGGAAAAGTAGAACAAAAGCTAAATGATGCGATGATAGTATTAAAGGAAAGGGAAGGAGTTCTAATAGAGCTAGAAAAAGAAAAAAAAGCAGCTCTGAAGTTCAACTCTCTGAAAGAGGAACAAAGAAAGCTCAGAGGAAGCTTAATTATTTCTCAATATAAAAAAGTTGAAAAAGAATTCACTGACTATAGTAAAAAAATAATGGAAATTAACGAAAAAATTAACGAAATAAACAAGGAAATTGAAAAATTAAGGATAGAATCAAGCGAAATTGATAAAAAAAGGAGAGAAATAAGTGAAAAAATAAACTCAATAGACACAAAAAATATTTACGTAGAAATGGAAAAGCTAAAAGGGCTAAGGGAAAAAAATTTAGAAATCTTGAATGAAAAGAAAAAAATTCTAGAAGAAAATAAAGCAAAGCTGAATGAGATAACTAGCGAAATTAAAGAAATAAAAGAGAAACTCAATAGCTTCAGTAGCAATGTTAGGTCTCTTTCTGAAAAGGCTGTAGAAATAAAAAAAGAAATAGAAAAACTTGAAAAAGAAAGAGAAAATATAATAAAGACCTGGGAAGAAAAAAGGAAAAGGCTCGGCAACTTGGACAAAGAACTAGACAAGCTAAGAGAAGAAGCTTCTATTATAAAAC
>CAZFGC010000111.1:0-13806 GCA_964518285.1 Microcaldota archaeon | reverse complement strand
AAAAGAATTTTAAATCTTTATTTATATCAAACTATGGCGAAAGTAAGCGACGTGTCTAACCCTGAAAAAATAAAAAAAGCTTATGAAATAGATTTTAAAAAATCAAAAGAAGTAAAAGGAATAGAAATAAAAGGATATGACTTTTCTAAAGGGTTTAATCTAAATGAGTTTTTGAAATCTTATAAATCAACCGGATTTCAAGCATCAAACTTAGGAACTGCTATAGAAATAGTAAGGAAAATGAGGGAAGATGATGCTACTATTTTTCTCGCATATAATTCAAATATGGTAAGCTCTGGATTAAGGGAAATAATAGCATATTTAGTGAAAAATAAATTTGTGCACGTCCTCGTTACAACAGCTGGGGGTGTTGAAGAAGATATAATAAAAACTATGAAACCTTTTATTTTAGGTAGGTTCGATGCAGATGGAAAGAAATTAAGGAAGGATGGAATTAATAGAATAGGGAATATTTTTGTACCGAATGATAGATATATACTCTTTGAAAAGTTTATGAGAAAGTTTTTGAAAGAAATTTATGAAAGGCAAAAAAGAGAAAATAGAATTTTCACAGCGTCTGAGATAATTTATGAGATGGGGAAAAAGATAAAAGATAAAAATTCCATTTATTATTGGGCTAGTAAGAATGGTATTCCTACTTTTTGCCCAGCACTTACAGATGGAGCTATCGGAGATAATATTTTTTTCTTTTGCCAAGAGCACCCGGATTTTAAAGTGGATATAGCGAAAGATATGGTTAGGCTAGTTAATATAGCGATAAATGCTGAGAAGACAGGAATAATTTTGCTAGGTGGGGGATTTGTGAAGCATCATGTTTGTAATGCAAATCTTTTCAGAGATGGAGCAGATTATGCTGTTTACATAAACATGGAAACTGAAGAAGGAGGAAGCGATAGTCAAGCAAAGCCTGATGAAGCTGTTTCTTGGGGGAAAATTAAAGGTGAATTTGTCAAGGTTTACGGGGACGCAACCATAATTTTTCCGCTAGTAGTTGCAGGGGCGTTTTTGGAATAATTATAAAAGCGAAAAATACCAAGCTGGGATGTAGGAAATCTTTGCATCGTTTACTTTTTCTTCTTTGAATAAATCTTTTGTCACAATAATACCATATTTTGATTTGAATGTATTCATAAATCTAAGGATACCTTTTGTGTCTTCTTTACTTATATCGCTTTTATATTTCACTTCAACTGGCCTTCCTTCGATGACTATATCTACTTCATTTTTATGCTTATCTCTCCAAAAATGTTTCCCTCCAAATAAACTTTCTACGTACTGTCCTAAAATTTTTTCCACAAGCATATCCCTTTTATAACCTAGGACTGCTAAAGCAACCGAAGGATGTACTACGTAAATCTTTTTGTTTCTCCTAATCCTTTTTGCTATACTTTTCGAATAAATTTCAGATACTTTTATCAAAAATGCTTCTTGGAGGTAAAAAAGATAATTTGAAATCGTTTCGTAATCTGCACTAAAAATATTACACAAATTTTTTATTTCAAATAAATTAGCTGAGTTATTGCAAATGTATCTAAACAGCGCAAATAAGAGATCTCTCCTTCTTATTTCGAATATTCGAGGAATGTCTCCATATATAATTTTTTTTACGACAAGCTCAGTTATATATTTTCTTATAACCTCTTCATCTTTTTCATTAACTATCTCTGGGAAAGCCCCTTTGTAAAGATATTCTACAAATTCGAACTCAAAAAATTCTTTTTCCGGTAGCATCGATGGATAATCTACCTTTTCAATTTTCTTTCCTTTTAATTCAAGATATTCCCTGAAATTCAGCGGCTCAAGCAAAAAAGTAACGATCCTTCCTGCAAGACTTTCTTTCCCTTTTTTGAGTTCTAATGATTCCGACCCAGATACTACGAATTTTATATTTTTTGTATCATAGTATCTCTTTAGCACCCCCTCCCAATCTTTAATATAATGCACTTCATCGAGAAATATGTACTTGGACTTTAGATTATTAATAAAAAAGTCTATGACAAATAGAAGCGCTTTTTTCGTCTGTGTTTCCTCTTCATCAAACGAAAAAAAAGTAGCATTATCGAACTGCTGCATCAATTGTTTCATTAATGTAGTCTTCCCAACGCGTCTTAATCCAGTGATTGCTATTATCTGCTTTTTATCTATCCATTTTAGAAGTTCAAAATAGAGATGCCTTTTAAAACTTGGTAATTCTACCTTTTTACCCACCAGTTGAGGATTATATTCGTAGATAAGCCTCTCCATATACTCTTTATCCATAGTAACCTAATTAAATGTAACATTTATAAAGGTTATGGTCTAATTAATTTCCAACTGCTTCCACTCCCATGAACTTTTTCTTATATATTTCATAATCCTCTTTCCTGAAAAGCACAAATCTAATTTTCTCTAGCTTGCATTTTGGAAGGATATCTTTTATTGTTTTCGCAACGACTTCTGCTGCCTCTTCGATCGGATAACCATAAATACCTGTAGAAATTGCAGGGAAAGCTATTGATTTTATTTTATATTTTTCAGCAAGCTTAATTGCATTTTTATAGCATGAAGATAAAATTTTATCTTCTGGCTTATCTATTCCATATCTTGGACCCACGCAGTGAATTACATATTTGTTTGGAAGAGAATATCCTTTTGTTATTACTGCCTCTCCAGGATTAATTGGTGCAAGGCTATCGCACTCCTTTTGAATCTCTGGACCAGCAGCTAAAAGAATAGCTTTTGCCACTCCTCCTCCCATTTTTAAATTAGTATTAGCTGCATTTACGATTGCTTCAATATCATATTGCTTAGTTATGTCTCCTAGCACTATTTCTATCTTCGTCCTTATTTTTCTTTCGTCTCTAATAGTTTCACCTTTTCCTTTGCCCCCGCTGAGACTCGAACTCAGATTACAGCCTCCGCAGGGCTGCGTTCTATCCACTTGAACTACGGGGGCACTATATTTTAATTTTAAATCTCTTTTAAAAATCTCTTTTAAAATTTTTCTATAGAAAAATAGTTGCTAACAAAAGGATGCATCGCGAAATATAATAAGAAACCCTTTAACAACCTTTTATAATTTTTAGAATTCTGTCTTTTTTCAGATCATTAGTTATACTTTCATCGTAAAGTTTTAATTTCATAGCAAGTCTTTGAAAATGCACTGGGTTATCAGAGATAGTTAATATGCAGCGGCTTGCCCTTTTCATATCCTTCAAATCATAAATATCGTCGCTGAGAATACAGACCTTTTTTCTATCAAATTTAATCCCTTTACTTTCACAAAATTCCTTTGCTTTATCAATTTTTGTAATTACTCTAACCCCATTAACATTTCTTCTTCTTGTTCCAATCACTTCAACAACTTTTCCCCTTTCATCTATTTTGCTTCCAAATCCTGCGTCAAAGCCATATTTTTCCGCTATCATTTTAGCGATATCTTCTATTCCCTTGGTAATTATCAAAATTATTTTACCTTCTTTTTTTAATTCTTGAAGAGCTGAAACTAACTCTTTTCTAATTTTACCATTTGCTTCATACTCATCTAAAATTTCTTTAAGATGTTTTCTATCGATTCCATCTGAATACAGTTTTTCGATACCAAAAATTATTTCTTCTTCTACAGAAGACCCTCTCTTTAATCTTTCATTAAACTCTTTTTCAATCGCGTCTGCTTTCTCCTTTCCATAAAACTTTACTAAGATATCATAAACTATAAAAGAGTCTATAATAGTTCCATCTACATCTACTATAATTATCTGGGGTTCTAACTTTTTTAGTATGTTGGTTTTATTCAATTTCCTTTTTACATAGAAATAAATAGCCCCTTCGATTAAGGGAGCATATCTAAAAAATTTCATAGTACATCCTCCGAACTCATCCCTTGGGTTATAAGTTATACTGCAAAAATAATCTAAAACCTGAATCTACAGACTTTATTTCCATTTTCATCATATATCCATCTTTCTCTTCTGATTACTTCTTCGATGGGATTTATTCTACTTATCTTTCTTTTTATTTTTTTCTTCACTTTATTCTCATTTTTCTCATCTTTATCATTTTTATATTTCACAATTCCGAGTCTCTACCTTTCACCGTATCACCTCTGAGAAAATCTAATAAATCTATTTACTATATACTCTTCATCATTTTTAGTAAACTTGCCGCCGTTTCTAAGCTTTTCGATGAGATCAGAAATGAAATCAATACTTAAACTAAAGAAATTTGAAAGAATAATTAATATCATAGCTCTTTCAATGTCATTAGCATCGTTTAAATATTTCTTAATTAAATATTTTACAACATTTATCATGCTCTTAGAATCACTTAACATTTTTTTCTTCAATTCTTCAACTGCTTCGTCTCTTTTATCTCCGATTAAATTATATGCATTGAAAATAGATTTTACTAATTCTTTTGTTGTTAACTCCTCTATTTTTAATCCTTCTTTTAATTCTCCTTTCACCGGCGGTTCTATCATATCCTTATCTTTTATTTTATCTATCATTTTTTTATCTATCATTTTATCATTCATTCTTTTTCCGACATCTTTCCCAACGCCCATGCATGACTTTTGTACTATAGACAATGTACCACCCAAAAAGCTCAGCGCAGTGTAAATAAGAGAAATACTGCGCTTACGCTACAACCACTAGCAATACTAAGAGAAGAAGTAACACAATTTCGTTAAGTATGTGGTTGTAGCCTTTCATGTTATCTTGTATTATTTGCAGAAATAAAATTTAAAAATCTTTCTCAAAGAACGGAGGGAAATAGAAAAAATTTTTACTCCATTACTTCGTGTTCTCCTTCTTTTTCAGGTCCTTCCTCTTCTTCTTTGAGTTCAAACTCTTCTATGCTATGATTGAATTCGCTATCACTTTTGATTTCGTTTCTATACTTTAATATCTCCCTAGCAAGAAGATAAAAAATAAGTGGGAGCGATTTCTTTCCTTTGTTATTACATGGAACTACATAATCAAGATACTTAAATGTATTATCTGTATCAACCAAAGCTACAGATGGAATTCCCATTTTCGTTGCTTCTATGAGAGCTTGTCTTTCAACTCTTGGATCTGCAACTAAAACTACTTCAGGTTCATAAAAATCTTCGAGAGATGGATTAGTGAAAGTTCCTGGCTTGAATCTCCCTAAAATTGCTTTTGCTCCTATAATTTCACAAAACTTTTGAGCTGCAGGGATAGCATAGACACGAGAGGCTACAACTGCTATTTTATTATATTTAGATAAAATTTTTGCTGCTACTCTTATTCTTTCATCAGTAGCTTCTATGTTAATGAATTTTAGCTCTCCCCTTTGCTTATATATATAACTTTTCATTTCTTTTGTTACTATTTTTGTTCCTATTTGAACTCCTCTTTCGATGTATTTTTCCCTTGGTATCAACATTTTATCACTTTTTATTGGGGCTGCCGAGATTTTCGCACAAAGTTTCGAACTCGGGTCGCCGCCACCCCAAGGCGGAAGCCTACCAGGCTAGCCTACAGCCCCAAAGTTAATATTGGCAAAGTTAATATTGGATTATTTCATCGCTAACGTCATAATGAGACATTAGCATTCTCCTACAGCAATAACTCTTGATCCCGAGTTCGTCTAGCGCAGCACCCATAGACTTTCCTGATATTAACTTTGCATGCAATTCTTCAAACTTATCTCCTATTAACCTCCCGCATGTGAAACATCTAATCGGTGGCATCATCTTATCATCCAATTCTCTATTAATTTCTCAATTCTGCTATGTAGCATACCTGGATGAATGGTTCTTCTCACCAAATTTTCCTTCAAATTTTCAAAAACATCAATGGGAATGTAAACAATTCCTTCTCTCCCTCTATCTTGAGGATTTAAAGATATAGATATTCCTTTTCTCCCTGCTATTTCTTCTGCTATTTTAAAGATTTCATCTTTTATTATTTTTTCTCTCCTTGCTTTCATGATCCTCTTGTAATTTCTGTCCGAGAAATCAAAGATTCTTCTAAATTTTACCAAAATTCTTTTTTTAGAAATCTTTCTCCCAAACCACCTTCCTCTAATTATATTTTCTCTCATTATCTCACCTATAAGATTTTTGGAATCTTGCCCTTGCTTTTCTCCCTTTGTATTTCTTAGGTTCTACAACTCTAACATCATCAACTAGCATAAATCTATCATAAGCAAGAATTTTCCTTCTTAATTCTGAGCTTCTTGTATAATCAACTAACGCTTTTGCTATCGCAGACCTTACAGCTTGCGCTTGACCCATTACTCCTCCTCCTTTCACATTTACTTTTATATCTATCCCATCAAAATCTACATAATCTTTAGCTAAATTTATTGGTTCTAAAATTAAATCTTTTACTATTTCATTTTTAATATTATCAAGTGTATAAGAATTAATTAATATCCTTCCCTTTCCTTCCTTTATTCTCGCCCTTGCCTTGGCCTCTTTCCTTCTTGCAAAAGACATGACTATCTTTTTCTTTTTTTTCTTTTTTTTCTTTTCTTTTTCTCCTTTTTCTTCTTCCTTTCCAATTTCAGTTTTTTCTGTTTTTTCCATTTTTTCTGTCTCTTCATTCATTTTACCCTCTCCATCCAAGCTCTTTACAGAGATCTAAAATTGTAATATATTTTTTATATTCTTTCTTTTCAAGGTTAATGGGTTTTTCTTTCTTAATTTCTTCTTCGAGCTGCTTAGGGATTCCAAGATAAACTCTTAACCTTTTATAAGCGCTTCTTCCTTTTGCTTTATCATATGGTAACATCCCTCTTATAATTCTTTTTAATAAAAGGTCTGGCCTTCTTGGCCATTTAGGAGAATGCTCGGGATTTGCCTTTTGCTTAAGAGATCTTCTTACAAGATATTTTTTTATTATATCTTGCTTGTTACCACTTATAATAGCTTTTTCGGCATTTATTATAATAATTTTTTCTCCTTTTAAAAGGTTTTTTGCAACAAAGCTTCCGAGCCTTCCAACAGAGTTTCCTTCAGCATCTATGATCATTTTTTCACGTGATTAGGACATAGTCTTTTATTTTTTGGTTTACAAGCCAGTTGAAGTCTTTTAGGTCAGCGATTTTTTCAAGTTTTTTCCTAGCTGATTCAGAGAATGAAAGAGCTACAATTTTATATTTTTTTGTAATTTCTCCTTTTCCAAGTATTTTTCCAGGGACAACGATTACTTTTTTCATTTTTTCATCTTCTGGAAGTTTCATTTTAGCCATTACTTTTTCGATTTTTTCTAGGTTTACAGCTACTCTTTTTCTCCTAGGTCTGAGGAGTATTTTCGCTATGTTTTTATAGTCTTTCCACAAGATTTTCGCAGCGTCTATAATGTCTTTTCTTTCTGGGCCTTTTTTCAAAGAAATCACCAAAAATGAATGAACAAACAGTAACAAGCAAAACGAATAACAACGAAAGAATTTAAAAATTATCTACTTCTTTTCCTCTTCTTTCTTGCTTTGGCTTTTCTCTTGCCTTTTTGCTGTCAGATTCTCATTATATGAAAGCTACGTATATTTAGTTATCAGTCCTTTCAAATACAAAATTATTATGGAAATACTTATTGCAAGTATTATTCCTGCAATTATCACCCTTATCATTAATGTATTTTCAGGATACACTGGCATTACATACTCTGGAGGTTTGACGACAGGGAATACAGAAATTTTACCACTTATTATCGTAACTGTCTCTAATATATTTCCGTTTATTGCATAAGTAATTGTTTTGTATTCTCCAAATCGGACAGTCTCATATTCCCATAAATACATATTTTCGTCTAACAGAGATGCGGGTTCACTCGAATATATCTCTTTTACTATAATATATTTTGGTATAAACTCAAGCACTACTAATTTTTCCATATCCGCAGGAACTAAATAACTTATTTTCACAATCGATCTATCTATTTTCCTTTCAGTTCTTTCAAGATTAGATAATTTATAAATAATCAATTCTTTTTCTACTTCTATCCCTCCACCTTCTTTTATATAACTTTTTATTTCATCTAACTTATTAATCGTTGAATTTGAGGTTGCATAAAACTTCAATGCTTCTACAACACTTCTAATCGGTATAGTCTTTCTACGATCCTCTCTTACTTTGCTAATTTCAGGTATCAAGGCTTGTGATTCATTCAATAGATAAATTGACCTATTTATAAGGTTGGCCTTCTCCATAATGTTTTCAGATGTATTCGCAGCAACTAAAAGTCTTTCTGCTTCGTCTATATTCATTTCAGCCGTGCTTATTCCTGTGATACTCGTACCGAGAGATGGTAAATCAAGAGATTTTTCGGGATCTATTCTTTTAGATTCAAGTTCATAAATTATATTTCTTACATTTGTTAGCTTTCCACGTAGTGACGTAATAAGATTTGAAAGTAAGTTTATAGCACTATCATATTCCATTGTTTCAAGATACATCGAAGCTTCGTACAGAATTGAAGATAAAATTCTAGATGAAGCTTCTGTATCTACAATCTCTACTTTATCAATTATTGTGGAAAGCTTAGAAATTATTTCAAAACTTTCATCGTAAGCTCCCATCTCAATTAACTTTTTATTAGCATACATGGTTCTATTTATTATAAGCTCAATTAATGGAAGATTCTCGCTCAAATTTGTTTTCGATAAATCATCAAGACTATTCACTGCAATGATCAACATTTCCCTTGCCTTTATTTTATCTTTTTCCTCTATTCCTTCAAATGCCTCAGTAAGTGCGTCTTGGATTTTAATTACAATTGTTCTTTGCTCTGGAGAAGGAGGTAATAACTCTTCTGGAATGTATACACATTCCCTTTTCTCCTTTGGTCTCCCTTCTTCTACACCGCATGCATTCAAATCTCTACATTTTCTCCTTTGGATATTGTCAGAAGTACATACTTCCCATGCGTCACACTCCCATCTTGGCTTACAAGGTAATTCACAAGGTAAAGTTTCTGGTGGCTTTCCGGTGACGACACCACAATCGTTTATGTCGTAACAAGTCCTAAACATTGTTCCATTTATGCATTCGCTCCACGGAGTACATACCCATTCAGGAGTACAGACCCCGGGAGCAGGAGGTGCTGTTACAGTATAATTTATTTCCCTAATAGCTCTGTTTCCCGCAGAATCTATTGCAGTACAAGTAGCCGTTTTAATTCCTGGAGTATTGGTTGATATTCCGGTGACAGATATAGTTACTGTTCCTCCGTAAGGTTCTGAATTGTCAGTTGCATTGCAAGAATATGACACTGTACCTCCAATAGATACTGAAGTTGGAGAGAGAGTGAAATCTATTACTGGTGGAATTAAATCTACAAATAAAACTCTTTCTTCGCTTTCTCCAACATTTAGCTCTTCATCTGTGCATAATATTTTCCATAAACTCAAACCTTCTGAAAACTCTAAATCAAAATATTCTACAGAACCGTTTGATACTGTTTTACTACTCTTCAAGATATCATTTACATATAAACTACAATTAAGATATTCACTTGTATCATCAGAAACAACGAATGACAATGTAACTGCCGTTCTGTTAATAAAGGTTCTATTAGCAGGAGATATTAACGTAACTAAAGGTGGTTCGCCAACAACCTCAATTTCTCTACTACTATAAGTTGTAAAGTGAGCTACTCTATAGATGAAAGTCCCATCAGAGTCGTACAAAACAGTACAAACTTCTGATGGGCAGTCCTCAAATGTCCCATCGTCGTCAGGATCCCATATGGGTTCATGTCTGGTAAGATTTAAACCTGTGAAAGTAAGTATGGCTGATCTATTAAGCTGAGGATAGTTAATTGTATCCACGTAGATCTGGTTAAACGAAATTGCAGTAGCATTTTCCAAAATGCTAGAATTAGATTCATCTACAAAAATTGGGTATTCATAAGTTATAGTTGCATGTTTTTCACCAATCTTTTCAACAGAAGCATTATATTTTGGCATATTCCCAGGAATTCCCCTCCACACAGCAAAGAATATACCATCAGAGTATTCTCTGGAAAGAAAAATCTCATTAATCAAATTTTCGTCATCACCTAGATACTCTTCGGTGGTAAAAGTTACATTTTCAAATTCTGCTTCAGCATTTCTGGTGAAACCGATTCCAAGACCGTAGAAATTTATTTTGGAGTTGTACATCTTTCCATATGTATAGGAACCGAGACGTACACCTTCCACACCTTTGAGCACACTCAAATTATTAATACTATAATTTGTATATTGTAGCTCAACTCCCATTCCCTCCGAGTTTACTGTAACATCTCTTACAGTTACGTTAGGACAACTCATCGCGCTTATTCCAGAATAATAAGAATCTACATTAGTATTTTGGATAGTAACGTTTGAGTTCATAAATTTAATACCATTATAATAAGATCCAGAAAAGTTAACATCCCTAATTAGGATCTCACCTCCGGAGAATGTCCCACTAACCATGTTTCCAGGACCTACCAACGAGGTATTACAATTACAAGATATCACCACAGAAACATTAGAAGCATCAATCAAATCTTCAGGACAGGGTTTTCCACCCCCCACCCATAATGCTGGAAGATCGTTGACTGTATTATCTTCAAATGGATAATCGTAATAATTACATACATCTACGTCAAAGTAAAATGGATCGACGTACTTTCCTTCATGAATGATTATTTTATTAGAACTTATATTCGTATTAGAAGAATAAACTTCAAATCCAACATTTTCTAAGGTGTTATTAACCGTATACATGCATGGTGTCACATATGTACCGCGTCCTTTAGAGGAATATAAATAATTATTTTCTAAATAGTTACCATAAATGCCATAATCCCAACAAGAAATTAATTCGAATTCATCCTGATCATGATGGAAATAAATTTTATTTCCTGAAATGTATGAAGAATAAGTCTCTTCAATAGTTATTGCTGGATTTAAATTTACATCTTCTCCTAAAGGAAGTATTGTTATGCTATTGTTTTCTAAAGATATTCCTTCGCTATAAGAGATATAAACTCCCGCAGATTCATAACCAAAACCCGCACATAAATCATAAGGAGAAATTGTAATATTATTGGAATGAATTAATACTCCTTGCGAATTGGACACCTCCATTCCGTATCCTGCAGAACTAATATTATTTTCATACACCGCTATTTCCCCTGCTTCCCCGGATAAATCAAACAGAGAAATTCCTCTATCACACGCTCCAACTATGCTATTTTTTGCTATAGTAATATTTCCTCTATAACTGTACACGTCTATGCTATTAGCTAGGTTTACAAATGTATTGTTTATTATTTGAATGTTACAATCTTCATATTCGCACCCTGAAAGTGAAATACCCTCTCCATAACTAGCGTATCCATGCTGCTCACACTCTTCAACATCTACGAACGCATTATTGTTAGAAAAAACAATAGTATAATTGGATTGTATATACACCTCAATTGCTTTATCACCCTCACATAGGGACATCTGATTATCGGAAATATTAATGAAAGTATTAGCATATTCAGATTCGTCCCAAATGAGAATCGTTCTATCGCCAATTACACTTAGGTTATTATTGGCCACAATGATATTTGATTCGAAATTCTCTTCAAAGTAAATAGGTGTGGTGTAAAGAGATGATACTATGTTGTTAGTAATAGTGACATTTGAATAATGAGTGTATAATTTTATATATCCAAGTATAGTGTTATTTTCTATCTTCACATTAGAATTAGAAACTTCATCTATATCAATGCCGGCGTTGGCGCTTTCTCTACCAAAGCTGTTATTTACGATAAATATATCTGCACTATCTACAGTATGGAAATATAACTCAAGTATTTTGGAATTTGTTATATTTATTTCACTTTCCTCACTATTATGTATCTCCACGTTGGGTTGCACAGTAACGTTAAACAAATTTATTTTCGAATAGGGTGCATCTTGTATGTACACACCGTCATTCTCTGAGAGTAAAGAAGTATCGAAAATCGAAAGTAACAAACTACCCTGTGTGTATGTAGAGCTTCCAATAGTGTTAATACTTACAGAATTTATTGAAACGTTCAACGGAAATTCTCCTCTATTGACTATGGCAATACCGTAATCTCCTGTAAAGTTGCTATTTTCTATTTCAATTTTACTTTCTTCGTTAAGGTCGCTTAATATAAGTAACTGCTCTGTAAAGTTCCTGTTTTTGATTGTAATATTTTTACAATTTTTTAATGCTAAATAACTAAATTCATAAGTTTCATCTATTACTAAATCTCTGCAATTATTAGGAGCACTATCAGGATCCCACCAATAGATTGGCTTTCCGTCTATGAAATTATTAGGTAATATAACCTGTTCTCCATCCAATAAATAATATGCACTATTAGGAGAAAGCACTAATCCTCCTTTTCTGCTGTTTGTAATATTATTTCCATCCAACAATAACGATGATGGAAGATATGGATAACCTCCTATCACTATTCCTACTTGGTTTTCACTAAAAGTATTATTTATAAGGGTTACAGCTGCGGCTCCTCCTACAATTTGCAATCCTCCTGTACTAATATTACTTATGTTAGTTCTTATAACTGTTAAATTAATATCATTGATTGAGTACCAGCCCTCTAGACGAATGCCACAGTATTCGTCTTTTATTTCTGTATCGAGAACTGTTACTACTCCTCCTGTTCCTGTAGACGGTCGAGAAATAAAGATAGCCGAATATCCTCCACGTATAGTGCAATTTTTAACAGTAGAATTCACTCTGTTGATATTTGTATATATCCCATAACCACTCGAATATATCTCGTTGCCTTGGCAGTCAAGCGTTACATTTTCCGCGGTTATTCTAAAGCACATGCCTGTAGAAGAAACGTTTTGAGTTAAGATATAAATCGTATTAGGAGTGTCCAAATATCTGCAGGAATCAATGTAAATAGTTTCAGCATAGAAGAAAGAGAAGAAAGAAATAAGAAACAATAAAATGTAATAAACGTGATAAGTGTGATAAAATGCTATTTTCGTTTTTTTATTTTTACTTTTTTTGTTTTTACTTAGTGTATTTAAGTGCATATTTTTAGAAAAAGAAACTTTTAAAAACATATTTCGTTTTTCTTTTAGGTGATTAAATGCCTGAGAGAAAGAAGGAAATTGAATACAAAGCTGTTGCTGGAGTAATAACTTTTTCGCTAGGGTTAGTAATAGCTGTAATTCTAGGAATTCTTCCAGAACTTTTGTCAAGAGGGCACACAATTCTTTTACTAGGGATTCTAGGAATAATTGCTGGTATAATAAATGTCACTAGCGAAGAAGTTGACAGATATTTGCTTGCAGGACTAGCTTTCCTAGTTGCTGGAAGCGGACTAATAGCATTAGTAAGAGAACTTCCAGTTGGAGGATTAAATCTAGCACTTGTGTATATAATTCAAAATATAGTAGCATTTGTAGCTCCAGCAATAGGAATAATTGGGTTAAAAGTAATTTATGACGTGGCAAAAAGCAAATAAATAAAGTAAATTTTTAGTTTTTTATCCTTTTGTTTTTCTTTTGTTTTTTATTTTTTACTTTTTACTTCTATTTGTTATCGCTCTATCTTTTTCCAAATCCCATTGATAAATTCGTAAATACATTTTGTTGTAGGATCATAAACGATTGTGTTTTCCTTTCCCTCTCCAAGATAGGCATCTATTTTAATGTAAATCTTATTTCTCAACCAGTCTATGTCTCTAAATGGATTTAAAAGAATTATTGGGGTTCTGTTGTACTCTTTTATTTTTTCTTCGCACCATGATTTGAACATTTCGATTTCTTTCCTTCTTTTTTCTTCTTCACTTTCTTCTTTTTTTTCTT
>CAZFGC010000110.1:0-1521 GCA_964518285.1 Microcaldota archaeon | reverse complement strand
AACTAATTTCGAATGAAGAATTACAAATTTCAATGGAATCATTAGTTTACGATTCCTTAAGAATGAGACCTGATAGAGTAATAGTATCGGAAATAAGGAATAAAGAAGAGATAAAAGCTTTCGTTGAAACTTTATTAAGCGGACAAGCAAGAGGATCTTATACTACATTCCATGCGCAAAGTTCTGAAGAAGTAGTGAAAAGGTTTCTTTCTGCTGGTATTTTGCCAATAGATATTTCTTCTATAGACTTTATAATAGTACAAAGGAGAATGTTAATTTACGACAGAGAAAAAAGAAAATGCTGGGAAGAAAGAAGAGGAATTGAAATCTCTGAAGTTAACAATGAAAAAGTAAACAAAATTTTTTACTTAGATAGCAAACAGAAAATTAAGATAAATAATTTAAATAAATCTAGAAAAATAGATGAAATCGCAGATTCATTCATGTTAACTAGGGAAGAATATTTTGAAGAAATAGAAGAAAGAAAAAAATTTTTCGAGAAAAATCTAAAACTTCCACTTAATTTCAACGAATCCTTGGACATTATCCAAAGGTATTTATTCGGAGAAGGAATAAATGAAAACGTAGGAGAGTTAGAAGAAAATAAAATCTCAGAAAAAATTAAGAAAAGAGAGGCAAGCGAAGCTAGTTGGTAAAATGGAACTCAGAAGAGACCTAATTCAAGCAAACATAAAAATTAGCCCAAAAAATTATTTAACTATTTCAATAATTTTTTCGTTTGCTACTCTAATTTTCTCATTTTATTTTCTACTAAACTATGAGAACATTTATATTTCGTTTTTAATTTCATTGATTCTTTCTCTCATTTTATTCCTATTTTTGAAAAGATTGCCGAAAATTCTAGCAATGAATAGAGCTGAAAAAATAGAATCTGATTTTCCGATTGCTTTAAGAATAATAGCATCACAATTAAAAATGAAAATCCCATTTGAAGAGTGTATTAAATCAGTGTCAAGCGGATACAATTGTTCTGAAGAATTTAAAAGAGTAATTATAGATATAGAGAAAGGGGTAAGTGTTCAAGAGGCATTAATGAAAATGAGTGAAAGGGTAAATTCAAGAGCGGTTAGGAAAGCTATATTACAGCTAATAGTTGCATACGAAGAAGGAACTAAAGGTGAGGAAATTAAAAGAATAGCTGATAGTTTAATAGTTGAACAAAAGGCGAAATTAAAAGAATTTACTGCCAAAGCAAATATCATGGGTCTTTTCTATGTTGGTATTTCGTGTGTAGCTCCTATACTAATCCTAACGTATTTTTTAGTATCATCTGTATTTTTAGAAAAAAAGATTGATGTCGAACAAATTAAGTTTTTATTTTTATTTATATTTCCAATTGCAATCTTTTCGATGGTTGTATTTTTGAATATGAAAACACCAAAATCGATTTTAGGTGAGGAAAAATTCATTTCTAAAAAGGAAATGATTTTAGTTGATAAAGAGTTAAGTAAATATAACTTGAACTCAAAAATATTCTTTTCTATTTTGTTTTTAATTTCT
>CAZFGC010000109.1:0-5729 GCA_964518285.1 Microcaldota archaeon | reverse complement strand
CCAAAGTCCATGAAATGTTTCTCTTCCACAAATTACACATCTCATACTCTAACCAAAATCGCTATGATCCCAAAAATTACTTCCAATCCTATGAAAAATAACGTCAAATTTCTCTCTTCAATCCCATTGAAAACTTTCATTATAAACTGTGCAAAATGCACTGGCTTTCCCTTGCAATAAAGTTTTCCATTTATCAACTCTCCATGCCATCCTCTACTTGGAAGCTTATTCGGCAACTTGAAAAATAAGAAATCTATTATATGAGGCAAAAGTAAAATTACTCCCTTAATTTCTATACCTCCTAAAATAACTATAGAAGAAATCATCGCACCTATTAATAAAGTACCTACGTCGTTCGGAAATATTTTTGATGGATACCAATTAAAGAATAAAAATGCTAGCAGTGAGGAAAGTAATATAGTACTTAAAAATATTACATATCCGTTGTTAATTTGTATTCCAATTAATATTAGGAAAAAAGAAGCTACCGCGCCTACTCCTGCTTCCAATCCATTAAAACCTGCAAATGTATTTGTGAGATTAGTTGCTGCACAAATTCCTATAGGTATTAATATTAGTTCATAAATCCATGGGCTAATTTCTATCCCAAAAATTGAAAATTTATGAAGAGCCGTAACTTTCACTGCCATTAATGGTAATGCAATCAAAAACGGTAACAAAAATTTATACCTTTGTCTCAACCCAAGTATATCATCTATTAACCCGACTAGTGCTGTCATTAAAATGACTCCAAGAACTGCAAGGATATAAATTACATTCAATTCTTCATTAAAAATTAACTTTAAAGTTGCAAAAGAATTGACTGCGATTAGAAATAATATCGAAGTAACTACTCCGCTAACTATACTTATCCCTCCTAGCTCAGGTATTTTTGGCTTTTCTTTTTTATGTAAATCTATTCCTACAAAATTAGTTTTTGGAACTTGACGTATTAAAAATTTCGTAACGATAAAAGTTGTAACAAATGAAAGAAGAAATAACGTAGTCATCAACAGCATTTTATCACATTTATTCATTTAATTTCATTTAATTTATTTGTTTTTATTCATTTAATTCAATCATTCTTATTAACGTATTGACATTGTCTATAAACTCTTTAGCTATTTTTTTAAATGGTACTTTCCTTTCATTTGCTATTTTCATCAATTCAATCGTTATGTATCTAATTTCAGAATATATTTTTCCTCTATCCATAAAATCACTTAGGACCATTTAGTATTAAATCATTTTTTTAACAGAATGTAAGAAATTATTATCAAGATCGCTACTATAGATATTGTTAATCCTTCCTTAGAAAATAGCCAAGAGGTTACTGTTTGCGAAACCTCAACTAAAAAGTTTGATACTTCTTCGGTCAAAGATTCTTTTTTTTCATAGACAATTTCCAAATCTGAAATTTTCAACCTTCCATGATAAGTAAATTTACTAGCATACTCTGGCTTCGTTTCATATTCCACTGAAAGCGGATTTAGGGAAATTATTTTTGAATTTGGTATTTTTATCTCTAAAGTTGTATATTCGGGTAAAAAGGATCCTACAGGAGTATTTTCAAACAGAAGGGACTTCCTGTTAAATTTATATGTTACAACCCTCGGCCTGGCATATTTTTCTATAAAAACTATTCCCTTATCGTTAGAAGGGCTTCTTACTTTATATTCAAAAACGAAAGTTCCATAGCAGAAAGTTTGATATAAATCACATGTATCTAGCTTCGATGGATAAATTTTCGTTTCATATATTCCTACATGGGACGGGTCTAAATGATACCTAATATCCTCCATACCCAATCTTGATCTCCATCCTTCAAGGTCGTTTACTGACCTTAAATAAATTTTATATAAATCTATATCTTGCGACCCTTCAACTTTAAATCTAATTTCTTCTCTAACGGTAGCGCTTCCGTCTTCGTAAATTTCTATTGAAACCGTTAAATAAGATTTTGTAAATTTTGCACTTAACGTTAAAATTAATATAAATGAAATTAAAATTAAATTCAAAATTAAATGTCTTATCTTTAAGGATGCCATAGACAAATTATGAAAAACTTTTTTAATATTTTGCAGTATTAAGTTCATGGCATATAAATTCAATTTTAATTTAAATTCTTTGCCGAAATCATTCTTCAGAGAGATAGCGTTAGTTTCAAAAAAAAGGGAATTACATAAAAAAGCAGGGGAAATTGCAAAAAGAATTGCTAAAAAATTTAAAGTGTATGAAAAAACTGGTCTTCCCTTAGAACACGCTGTTACAGTGATAGAAGATTTAATAGATATTTACATTAAAAACTTAATAAATGAAGAAAAAATAAAAAAAATTAGAAATAACAAAAATGTAGAAAAAGCTCTACTGTTACCTCATTGTGCAAGAAAGTATATGGATAACAGATGTAAAGCCAAATTTGAACCCTCCTTATCAGCATACTATTGTAAAGGATGCTCAAAAGACTGCTTAGTGAATAAAAGCACAAAAATCGCTGAAGAAAAAGGATACGACGTTTACATTCTGCCAGGTGGGTCGTGTATCAAAAAAATTTTAGCAAAAAAAGATATGACCTAATAGTAGGGGTTGCCTGTAGTGAAGAGATAAAAATTGGTGGTTCTTACTTAGAAGAAATTAAAATACCTTACATAGGAATTCCTTTAACAAAGAATGGATGCTCGAAAACGAAATTTGATTTAAAATTTTTAGCAAGTAATTTATAAAAATAATTTATATTTGATAAGACTAAATGTAGACTTAATTTACAATTAATCTACAACTTCTGACTTACAATTTCTATTTTTCTGACTTACAATTTCTATTTTTGCGATAAATTAGCAGGTTGTATGTATTAATGCGTTAACTTTCTTTTTCTTAGAGAGTTCATTATATTTCTCTATTGCTTCAGGAGTTTCAAGAACTATTAACTCTATACCTTTATTCTTAATCTTTTCTTCAACTTCTGTAGGAACTTCTAAAACTCCACTTTGCCCACTTCCTATTATTATTACTTCGGGATCTCCTCTAAGAAGTTCTTCTAGTTCTCTTTCTGATATTGTATGGGTATCGAAATAACCCCATTTTCCTCTATCTACTATTTCATCTCCAATTATTAACACATCTCTATATCTTTTTCCATCTATCTCTACTCCTCCAAACCATGTCTTGTTTATTTTCATGATATCTCACTAAAATCTTCTTACATAGAACATTTTAAAAAAATCTTAGAGAAATTAAAATTTTTAAAATTTTAGACTTTTGTTTTCAAATTCGTAAGAGGAAAGTTGTTCTATATATCTTCTTTCCGGCTACTTCTCCATAAAGCTTCTTAGTTATTTTGACTGGATATTTAAGTAAACTAATCAAAGGTAGGACAGCCTTAGTAGAACCAACGTATATATCGTATCCAAATTTTAATTTTTCAACTTTTACAATGAAAGTTTTACGTTCCAAAAACTTAATTATTTCATCTTTAATTTCTTCTAATTTTCTTTCCATTTCATCTTCTTCTTTTTTCTTTATTTCTTTTTCTTTTTTTTCTTTCTTTCTTATTTGAATTATTGCTTCGTAATATTTATTTTTAATTTTTGAACAAACATCGCATATGATATAATCTCTTATAATTTTTATGTCTTTGTCAAAATATACTTTGTCAAAAAATGTAATTGTCACCGAATTTTCTTTTATATCTACATCCGTTGGATTATATTTCGAGAACTTTTCCATTAATTCCCCTTTGAACTTTTCGTCGTCGTCAGTCCAAGTCTTTAACTTTAACTTCCCACAAATCTTGCATACTTTAATTAAAATTTCATCTGGTATTTTTCTTTTTTTATCGCTAATGAAGCAATCTATGCAAATGTAATTTATAAACTTTTTATCTCTAGAACTGGAACCACACTTATAGCAAACTATATCCATAAAATAAAATAGAAAAGTATAAAAAAATAGAAAAAATGTATTTTTGACTGGCTTTTGATGTTTTTATGTCATTTCTATCCTGTGTTACTTACTTTTGTGTTACTCCTATCCTTATTCTTATCTTTATGATGCGCATCTACCAACTAGTGGTCTATCTCCTGCAAGTAAGTTTCCTGAGATTCCATCTACTACATCGTATGTTATACTTACATTTCCGAATTCAAATGTCGACCCTACAGGACCGCACACTGTTTGTGTTGCTGTATACTGCTTCTGTTCTCCGGGTAAAAGCTGGTAGCTTCCGGTTATCGTGGTAGTATTTCCTCCAGCACTTATCTCTCTTACTATAACTTTTGAATCACCAACGTTTTGAATTAGTAATATCAAACCTGTAGTTGTTCCTTTGTAATCTCTTATCGCCAGAGGATACGTACTTCCCCAGTACATCTTAGACTGTCTTTCCCGTATACTTCCCGCCATTCCTGGTATCCAACCCATGAATCCGAATATTACTAGCGCTATTATTATTGCTACTGATAGTAGAACCAAATATTCTATCGTCGCCTGTCCTTTCATACCGATCACGAATACATTTTAAAAAAAGATTTAAAAATCTATCATTAGCTTGAAAAAGCTTTGGATAAATTTAAAAACTTACTTGTAATATATAGCACAGAATTGGTGATAAAATGGCAGAAGAATTTTTCTGTGTCAAATGTAAAAAGAAAGTGAAAGTTGAAAAATATGAGAAAAAAGAAGTGAAAGCTAAAGGCGGAAAAAAGAGAACCGCACTCACTGCTTCTTGTCCAAAGTGCAATACAAAAATGTTTAAATTTGTAAAAAGTTAAGAGAGATAAGTTAAAGAAAAAAGATAAAGGTTGAAAAGGGATTGAAAAAGGAAAAGAGAGAAAAAAAGGGAAGAGAGAAAAGGGATGATAGGTATGATACTCGGAGGTAGAATTAACGAAGTTGAAATAAAAAGGAAAAAAGATGAACCTGTTGTTGGGTTCGACATTAACGTAAATATAAAGTCTATAGAGGAAAATAATGGCAGAATTATAGTTTCGTACGAATACGAAGTAAAATATAAGCCAGATGTAGCATACATGAAAATATCAGGAGATATAATAGGGGAGTTCAATGATTCCAAAGAAATTATAAAAGAGTGGGAAAAATCTAAAAAAGAAAAAAGAGTGGCAAAGTTACCTCAAGAATTTTCCGAAGAAATATTAAATGCAATAAATTATACTTGTTCGGTAAATGGAACTATACTTGCGAGGACATTGAATTTGGCTCCTCCTATAGTAATGCCAAGATTACAAATAGAGAAGGAAGAAAAAGGAGAAAGAGGAAGAGGGATGTGACCGGAGATGTAAGATGTTGCGAGCGAGAGTGAAGTAATTGAAATATAGTAATTAAAGAAGAATTTGAAATCCGTCTTTTGCAACTTGAATATTTTCGAATTCTTTTTTACCTTCTTCCAGTATTTCTTTTTCGTCTTTGTATCTATTACTTATATGGAAAATTACTAGCTTTTTAGCATTAGATAATTTTGCTATTTTTGCCGCATCTAATACTGTAGAATGTTTATCTCTCTCAGCTTCTTCTCTATCCCTTTCAAGAAAAGTTGCTTCGTGAAAAAGTATATCTGCGTTTTTTATTTTCTCTACAAAATCCTCACAATATGCAGTATCACCAGTATATACTATTTTTCTACCATTTTTTATGTAAGTTACTTCTTCTATTTTTATCTTTTTTATTTCATTATTTTCTTTTATTTCTATTTCCCCATTTTCTTCCAAAATTTT
>CAZFGC010000108.1:0-6088 GCA_964518285.1 Microcaldota archaeon | reverse complement strand
CCATGCGTGGAGCTAGGGCCATCTTCTATGATTATTGCTCTTTTATTTTTCATATCTCCTACATTTTTTCTATCATAATTCAGGACAAAATTAGATAATACTATTCTTCCCTTACTTACTTCTTTTATTTTCTCTATTATTTTTTGAAGTTTTCTTTTTTCAACCATATTTGTTTTCGTGATAATTATTAAATCTGCTAGCATTAAGTTTAGAAGTCCTGGGAATGTGTTAATTTCTCTAGTAGGGTCACATACTGTAATTAGGAGGTCTGGACGAATTAGAGAGAAGTCATTATTTCCTCCTTCAAAAACTATTATCTTTTCTTTTATTGTATTTAGTAATTTTTGCATATTTGTTCCAGAATAAATCGTAAATCCTTCCCTTATATACTGCTCATACTCTTCCCTTTCTTCGATCGTACAGTTTTTGAGATCTTCCTCTTTTTCGAACTTTTGCACTTCTTGTGTTTTCATATATGGCATTGGATGTCGTATTATTGCAAATTCTTTTCCTGCGTCTCTCAAAATCCTACAAATTTCCTTTGTTACTGTTGTTTTCCCCGCTCCAGTCCTAGTTGCACAAACTGAAATCACAAACTGTTTTGCTTTTGTTTGCGTTTCGGTTCCTAGAATTGCAAAATTTGAATGTTTTAGAATTTTTGATATTTTTTCATTTAATTCTTCGAGCGTTAAATCCGAATAAGAAAGCAATACTATATCTATTTTTTCTTTTTTTATTACTCTTTCCATTTCTTCTTCCTTGTAAATTTTTATTCTCTTATTTCCAATCTTGATAAATTTCTTCTCTATCGGAAGTTGCGTGAGAAAAAAAGCTTTTACCTTGTATCTTTTATTGTATCTTTTATCTTTACTTAAGAAAAAATAATTATGAATGTCTCTCCCCAAAGCACCTAATAACGCTACGTTCATTACATTCATTACATTCATAACCATCCCATGAAATAATAAATTAAGATTATTAAGAGAAATGAAAAAATTGAAAATATTGAAATTGACGGCATTGCTGGATAAACTTTTCTTTCTCTTTCAGCTCTTTTTAGAACTAGATAAAGTCCGAACACTGCACCCCCTATCACAAAAACTGGAAAAATTATATCCCCTAGCTTAAATGACGAAACTACTAATGCTGCTGGTAAAGCGATGTCTCCTGCACCAAGCATCATAGATATTACTTTTTTCTCAATTTTCTTTTTTCCTTTTACAATTTTTTCAACTTCCCCTATTCCCACTTCAGAAATTGTAAAAACTGTCCTCCTCTTGGAAAAAAATTCTGCAAACTCTACCATGTGCTTTGTAAACCAAACAGCTATTATATCATAAACCGATACTAGAAATAAAAGAACTATAACCGGAAAAGGATCTAGGGAAAAACCTATTATCGACCCAACACCTACCGCACTAACTATTGCTAACAAATTATTAATTCTCCAAAAATAAAACTTTAACCCGTAAAGTGCTAGAGAAACAAAAATGGAAATTACATCTGCATAAGGAACTGAGAACGAAGCAAAAAATACAAAAAAGACTATAAAAGATGCGAATACCGATGCAAAGAATTCTATTATCCTTATAACTATCTCTCTAATTGGAAGTTTTAGTATTAATATGAGGAATACTGCACCCAACAGTATTACAGAAATTAAATAAAAAGGATA
The DNA here is from genome assembly GCA_964518285.1 of Microcaldota archaeon. Taxonomy (GTDB): domain Archaea; phylum Micrarchaeota; class Micrarchaeia; order CABMEP01; family CAZFGC01; genus CAZFGC01. The sequence goes on along the minus strand of CAZFGC010000108.1, from coordinate 4,413 downwards.
CTCTGGCTTTGAAGGATCTTCTGTGACTGCCAGTTCCTTGAAAAATTGATAGTTTGTAATAAGGAAAATTCCTACAAAAAGTGCTATTAGTTGAGAAATTAAAAATAAGATTATTATTTTATTCGACACCGAAAATACTGCAATTTCTTTATTCTCTTTTTCTCTATTTTCTTTCTTATCCATCGGAACCACACGAGAATGTTATTTTAAATTGTTTTAAAGAATTTTGTTTTAAGTTTTGTTTTAAGGAATTATGTTCACCTTAATTATCGTGTCATCGATTACTCCTTCTGGTCGTCCGTAACCATTATCTCTATAATATCTAACTCCGACCCCTACCTTTACTTCTCTATCATCCTGTGGTTCTATGAAAATCCATCCTTTATCGATAGTGTTAAATCCGACAATTACATGCGCTCCAGTAGCATTTTTGAATATTAGCTCCACAGCATGACATTTTAAGTTCTTTGCATGTGCATTTTTGCAAACATCTATTGCAAAATCAATACAAACGTATTCAAAATTTTCAGGGTTATATTTTTTTAGATTAGTCTCATCCCACATTATAAAATTTATAACTTCAGAATAAGTCGGATCTCTTAAATAATATTTGTGTGGTGCTGAATCGTTGATCCCTTTGGAATAACCAAATTCGTATCCTTCTTTGTAGCCCTTCTGGTATCCTTGCTTTTCTCCTTCTTTAATCCCCAATTCTTTTCCTTCGATGAATCCAGTTTTATTTCCTATAATTATTCCTTCTTCTTTCCCACTATTATATCCAAAATTATATCCTTCTTCATAACCAGATTTATTTCCATAAGCATATCCTAGCTTATATCCTTTTTCGTAGCCTATTTGCTCTCCTTCATATTTTCCTTCTTCTTTTCCTTTTCCGAATCCTATTGAATATCCTTCACCGTAAGCATAAGAATAAGTGAAATAAATAATAACCGCATTTATAATAACTAGCAAAATCGCTAGTAAAATAACTAAATTAATGATCGATTTGTCCATGCAAATAAGAAAAATTAAAAATTTATAAATCTAGGGTTGATGATTATTTACACTCAAAAATTTTGCATGTATTTTTTACCATTTTTTGTTTGGAGTTTTCTTTGAACCATTCTCAATCAAATCTCTGTATGTACTTCACGTATCCTGGTCTTGGTTCGTATAGTTCTCCTTTTCTTAAAAATTCCTCAATTATTCTTTTTGTTGTGTCTTCATCTATTTTTCTTTCAGATGCTACTCTTATTACTTCACTTATTTGAACTCCTTTCTCTTCGTTTGCTGATAAGTCTTTGACTATTTTCAAAACTTCTCTATATTTTTCTTGTTTTGATTGAGGGATACCAACGTATAAAAGATCTATATCGTACTTTCCAGTTCCTCTGTCTAACGCCATTTGTTCTAGTACATATTTCATCAATCTAATAGCTCTTTCAGAATCCTCGATCTCAACCCTATTGGAAAGTCTTGCCTTTGCACTTGCTTCGCTTAATCTTAATAGTCCTTCAAGTTGTCTCGGTGTAATTGGAATTGACTTTTGTGATTCACCTATTCTTCTAAGATCAGCATAAAAATCTTCTATAACTTTCGATGCTTCCGGAGTAAGTACGGGTTTTACATTCTTTCTGGAATAAGCGATATACTTCCTAAGAAAGTCAATATCTACTTGCTTTTCAGTTTTTTCTTCTTTTCCTAAAGCTGCCTTCTTATGAGATTCTAAAATGAATGCTGCAAGCTTTCTATCTCTCTCTTCATCCAAAACATCTCTTATTGGAAATATAAGATCGAACCTCGATAAAAGAGTTGGAGAAATATCAAATTGTTCCGCTGGCAAAATATTTGGGTCAAATCTTCCAAACTTTGGATTAGCTGCAGCTAAGATTGCCGTTTTTGATTTAAATCTTGCGACTATTCCTGCTTTGGCGATTGATATTGTTTGACTCTCCATTGCTTCATGAAGAGCTGCCTGTTCTTCTTTATCTATCAAGTTGAATTCGTCTATGGCTGCTAGGCCTCCGCTCGCAAGAACTAGTGCTCCTGCCTTTAACGTCCATCCTCCAAACTCATCTTTTTCTGCGCTAGCTGTTAAACCAACTCCGCTTGTGCTCTTACCACTTACGTATATACTTTTTGGTGCTATTTCAGCCATATTTTGCAAAATTTTTGTCTTCGCAACTCCTGGATCACCTATGAGGAGAATATGAATTTCACCTCTAGATCCTTCCGTGCCAACTCTTTTTTTTGACGTTCCTCCGAAAAGCTGTAAAACTAATGCTTCTTTTACTTCATCATATCCATATATCCCAGGAGCGATACTCTCTTTTAAAATTTCGAATACATCTCCTCTTCTGGAAAATTCGTGTATCTTTTTAATATCTTCCTCAGTAAGTTCTACTTCTTCAAATTCTTTTTGTATATTTTTTATATTTATTACATCTATGTATCTTCCGTAAACATTTTCCTTTTTTACTGGTTTAAGTCTAAGTATACCGACAACTTGGACTGTATCTCCAGGTATTACTTTATTTACTAAATCGTCCTCCATAAGCAATTCTATGTGTGCTGCTGGAGTTCCTCCCTTTACTCTTTCAAGTAATTCTTGTATTTCTCCCCTTTGGATATTTATAAAATAAGAAGATTCTTCATCAAGAACCAAAGACTTCCTTTTGCAAGAATCACAAATCGTTATCATTTCTTTTTCTATCGGGATCTTATATTCAGAATTACAAATATTACATCTGAAAAAACCTATTTTTACTTTAGGTCTTATCTCAGATCTTTGAGTTATTACTCCCTGAAAAACTACTAGCTTGTTTATGTGCTCCGCTCCTATGTCTTGAATTAATATATCTAAATCCGAAGGTAAATCTTCAATTCGTATATGAGGGTCAAATCCTTCTATCTCAGTTTCCCCAACCAAATTTTTAAGAGCTTCCTTCGCTGCTTTAATCACCAAATCAGGATAATTTATTAAATGATCTGCTATTTCTGGATCAAACTTTTCAAGTTCTTTATAGGAAAAATAAAAACTTCTTTTTTCAGGCCACTTTTCTCTTATATCGTATACTTCCTTTTCAAAATTTTTCTTGAAAAATTCTTCGAATTTATCTACCATTGTCTGATAATCATAATTAAAAGTCAAACTCCCACCAAAGAATAAATATTTAAAAGTTGATTTTTTTAATTTTTCTGTAGGGCCCGTAACTCAGCTTGGCCTAGAGTGCCTGGCTTTTAACCAGATAACTTTTCGGTTAGGTTAAGAAGTCGTGGGTTCAAATCCCACCGGGCCCGCTAGATGATTAAATTTTAAGGTTGTAAATTTTACTTATTTCATACTCTATTAGTTCTTTATCATAAAGTTTTTTGCTAGTCAAAAATTCCAAAAGTCCTTTTTCTTCATTTGTATCCAACTTTTTTATTTCTTCTTCATAAAATTTTAATAGATCCATGATAAAAATTCTAGCAACGTCTAATCTAAAAGCCCACAAAAAAATTTCTCCATACTCGAGCTTTAACCGTTCAATTAGTTCTTTTTTAGTAATTTTTTCTCCAATATTAAATGGGATCTTTGCATATTTACATTCTTCACCTATTATTTCCCTTACTTCTTTTAAATTTATCCCACTACAAGAAAGAGGATAAGCTCTGCATACTAGTGGCCTATTTTCGTAAATTTTGCATCTTCTACTTATTTCATCAAAAAATAAACATTTTCCTTTATTTCTAATTTTCCATTGAACTATTATTTTTGAATTTCCGATTTTGGCTATTATTCCTGGAACGACTACTGCATTTCCATTATTTTCTTTTTCGGCTTCTTTTTCTATAATTTCCTTTTCCCATTCAAAAATAGCTATTTCGCCAGGATTTTCACAGCATTTACCACATCTTTTGCATTCAAACATCTTTACACTAGATATACAAGAATACAGTTCACAAGAATAGAACAATGATAAGAACAATGATAAAATTTATTATTTTTTATTTTTATTGTTTTTCATGAAAGATGACGAATTAGACAAAATACTGAAAAAAGGAAAAGGAGAGATAAGGGTTTTGAGAGGAGGGATGTGGCAAAGAGTGGAATTTGTAGTAAAAGAAAAGAAAACCCCTATAGGAAGTTATAATGTTTTATCAACAGATAGAATAATCAATGCTGAAGAATGTGTGAGAATTGCAAACGAATATAATTTCCCTGTAGAGACGCCTTCAGGATTATTCTTTCCATCAGGGAAAAGTGCTTCTGATTTTGTTAAAAAATAACTAAATTATCTGAAATAAGTGAGCTCCTTTTTCTCTCCGTAGCGCTCTTTTAACTTTTGCATCTGTAATTCTAAAGATTCTACTGTTTTCTTTATTTCCTCTGCTTTTTTCTCAAGTTGGGAAGTATCAATTTTTAAGTTG
>CAZFGC010000107.1:0-6240 GCA_964518285.1 Microcaldota archaeon | reverse complement strand
TCTTTCCCTTTTCTTTTTTTCCGCTCATTTCACTCACTCTAACATCCTCATCTTTTCTTTTTGAATTATAAAATAAACACTACTATGTCCAAGACCTTTTATTATTAAATTTACAGCTTTTTCTGCGAGAGCTGCTTCATTAAGCCTTCCTATCACACTTACAGTATTTCCATAAATACATATCTCTGCCCCAGTTATTTCTTCCAACTTTTTCTTCACTTTGCCTCTCGTCCCTATTATCCTAGCTAAATATCTCCTCCTCTGATTTTCCCTCGGAAAAATTTCCTTCAAGTTTATTATCTTCAAAATATATTCGTCATTCAAAAGCTTCAGTGCAGAATTTACTGGAAAACCTCTTCCGATCGCTTTTATAACATCCACTGCCCTCCATTCATTATAAGGATCTCCTTCTATTATGACATTTTCTTCCTCTATAGACAATTTCACATTAGCGTTCTTTTCTATTTGTTTGATATTTTCTCTTAAAACTCTAGTTCTTTCTATGGGTATTTTCACTATTTGCAAACTAATCACTAAAGGTAGTTCTTTACAATTATTTGAAAGCAAAGTATTTAAATCTTTTTACGTCGATTTTTCGACGTTAATTTTCACGACGTATATACTCAAATCACATATTAGATTTAGTATTGTTTCGTTTTAATATTGTTTCGTCTAGCTTTCTAAATTATCGAAAAATTTTTAAATACTTTTAGAGATAGACAAACATGGAAGAAGAAAAAAGCGAATTTGTAATTTCGATAAGAAAGGACTTATTGTTTATTGTATGCGCTCTCATAATAGGGATTTTTATAGGATATATCTTTTCTAATGTAAGTAAGCCACAACAAACTTTCTACGAAACTTTCTATGAAACACAGTCAAATGAAGTAAAAAGGAATGAAATAAAAAGTTATGACATCGATGTGCTAAAAGAAAATGTAACTAAATATATCGATGAAAATTTCTTAGCACAATTAGGAGTAAAATCTAAGATAATTAACTATACTGAATATGAAAATATAATACGTTTTAGCGTCGAAGTAAATTTTTCTGGACAAGTGGATGTTACTGATGTTTATGTTACTAAGGATGGAAAATATTTATTGTTAGGATCTTTATTTGACTTAAGCAAACCTCTTCCGAAACTACAAGTAGAACAACCACAAAATCAAAATAAGAAAGATTATGGGAAAGCTGAAAAGCCGAGGGTTATGCTATTTGTAATGTCCTTCTGCCCCTACGGACAACAAGCTGAAAAAGGGATGTTTCCTGTCGTAGAACTCCTGAAGGATAAAATAAACTTTTCCCTGCATTTTGTAATTTATGGTCCTGAATATTATAATAATGATTCTAGATATTGTATGGAAGGTTTATGTGCAATGCATGGGATAAATGAATTAAAAGAAAATATAAGACAAATGTGTGTAATAAAATATTATCCAACGAAGTATGTTGAATATATAAACGAAATAAATGATAACTGCAATTATGAAAATGTAGAGACGTGTTGGAAAGAAATTGCAGAAAAAGTTGGTATTGATATAAACAAAATTGAAGAATGTGCAAAAGGTGAAGGAATAGAAATGGCTAGAGAGGATAAAAGGTTAAATGAAATTTATGGGGTTTTAGGATCACCGACTATATTTATAAATGATGTAGAGTATTATGGTGGTAGATCTCCTGAAGACTTCAAATTAGCGATATGCTCTTCATTCATTTCAGAGCCCCCTGAATGTTCTCAAGTTCTATCTACTACATCTGCGGCTCCTAGCGGGAGCTGTTAGATTATTCTTAGTAATAGCAAAACTCCCAGCACAATTAAAACTATTCCTGAAATTAGTCTCATCCAGTTTCTTCTTCTTTTTCTAAGTTTTTCTATTTTTTGTAGGCTATAACCAAAATATCCAATAAGTAAAATAAAAACTAGCGGTAACACGAATATTAAATTATAAAGGAGTAAGTATGGTATTGCATTCAAAATTGTAAGTTTTTCCGACAGCATCGTTAAAATTGCTAAATATGGTCCTCCGGTACATGGAAGCTCAACGAGCGATACTAAAAATCCAAGAGCTATTGCGGCTATTGGTGTAGCTGATGCTACTAAACTTTCTATTTTTGGCTTCATGCTCTTTGGGATTTCAAGACTTATCCATTTCCCATAAAAGAAGAAGTCTTTTATGTGTATTACACCTGCTATTATGCAAATTACTGCTATGAAATCCCTCACGAGAATCGAAGTACTAATTGTTTGGATAGCTGAAAATATTCCGAATCCGCTTAAAGTGTAAGCAATGAATACTGTGATTATATAAAGAGACCCAAGAAATAACATTTTCTTCTCATTACCTATTGATAACATATAAGCGCAGAAGAAAATTAAAACTGCAAAGGCGCATGGATTCACAGAGTCAACTAGCGCTGCTGTGATAAGAGCAATCAAATCTATATCTTCTATTCTTTCTTTTGAGATTTGTGTTATACTTCCTGACACGGTGATATTCGCTGTTATATTTTCTAATTTTTCTGGACATGGACATCCATAAATTTTACATTCTAAAATTTCTTTTTCTAAATTTTGTTCTATTATTTTATCTCCAACCAAAGCTTTGTTTCCGATGAACAAAGTTGGTACTCCTCTCACCATAACACAATATTTGTCACATAAATAATCGAAAGACTCATAAACAGAAGGGTCTTCTATGTTAAGTTTCTTCAATTCTACATTATATTTTTCTGATAAATTTTCAATTAAAGGAGTAACCCTTGCACAGAGAGGACATTTTGGTGAATAAAAATAATAAATACACTGGGAATAAGATAAAAAAATCATGGAAATAAATAACAGTAACGCTAATACTATTCTCTTCATACCGAGACTGAGAAAAATAAGTTTATAAAATTTCTTTTTCTTTGTCCTTTGTTTATTATCAGGGTGATTCTATAGAAAAAATTCTTGTAACTGCAGCTCTGCCATATGTAAATAATGTACCACATATAGGAAACATTGTAGGATGCCACTTACCTGCAGATATATTTGCAAGATTTTGTAGATTAGCTGGATACGAAACTGTTTTTATAGGGGGAAGCGATGAACATGGAACTCCAATTGAAGTAGCTGCAAGAAAAGTGAATAAATCACCTAGAGAATTATGTGATGAATATTACAAAATCCACAAGGAAATTTACGATTGGTTAGATATATCCTATGATAATTTTTCAAGGACATCTTATGAAATTCATCACAAAACAACTCAAGAATTCTTTCTGACGTTATATGAGAAAGGTTTTATTAGTGAAGGATTACTTAATCTCCCTTACTGCGAAAATGATGAAAGAGTGCTTCCAGATAGATATGTAGAAGGTAAGTGTCCAGTATGTGGTTATGAAAAGGCAAGAGGAGATCAATGTGAAAGATGTTCCACTATTTTAGACCCAAAGGACCTTATAGAACCTTATTGTGTTATTTGCGGGTCAAAACCAATATTCAAAAATGTGAAACATTTGTTTTTCGACTTAAACAAACTTCAAGACAAACTACGAGAATGGATAATAAGCAGGGAAGGAATCATATCTCAACAAGTTATAAATTATACATTGAGCCTTTTAGAAAGTGGTCTCAAACCAAGATGTATAACTAGAGATATATCTTGGGGGGTGAAAGTCCCTATAAAAGGATATGAAGATAAAGTTTTCTATGTATGGTTTGATGCACCGATTGGATATATATCTTCAACAAAGGAATGGTCTGAAAAAATAGGCAATCGAGATGCTTGGAAAGATTTCTGGATAAAAAAAGATGCAAAAATATTTCATTTTATTGGAAAAGACAACATTCCATTTCATACTATTTTTTGGCCTGCGATGTTAATTGCCGAAGGAAGATATAACTTGCCTTATAATGTCGTGGGCTTGCAATATCTAAATTACGAAGGAGATAAAATTTCAAAGTCAAGCGGGTGGGGTATATTCTGTGAAAACTTACCAAAAAGCGGAATTGATTCTGATGTATGGAGATATTACCTGACATTTCTCATCCCTGAAACTAGCGATACTGAATGGAAATGGTCTGAATTCAAGGAAAGAATTAATAATGATTTAATTGCAAACTTTGGAAATTTTGTATATCGATCTTTAAGTTTCATAAAAAATAACTTTGATGGAAGAGTTCCAAAGGCATATTATCTTGATGAGATGGATAGAAGAATGCTAATCCTTGGAGAAAAGTATGCAATAGAGATAAAGGACTTAATGCTAAAAGTAAAAATTAGGGATAGTTTACGTAAAGTTTTGGAATTTTCCAGTGAATGTAATAAATATTTCAACGATTCAGAACCATGGAAAAAAATAAAAGAAAATAAAGAGATAGCTGGAAGCAAACTTTATGTGGCTGCAAATTTATGCTACGACCTTGCTATTTTGATAAGTCCGTTTTTGCCAAAAACCGCAAAAAGAATATCAGAACAACTAAATACTCCTCTTGGAAATCTAAATGATTGTGGAAAAGCACGTGTAAGGGAGAACAATTTTCTCGGAGACGTTAAAATTTTATTCCAAAAGCTTGATGATGAAATGATCGAAAAAGTAAAGAAAATTGTCACTACAGTCTCATCTTACTAATTTTGTACAAGCTCCTACTCCTGGACTAATATAACTGCAATAATATCCCGGACTACAATCTGTATCTTTAGTGCATGAAGTTACATAACAATAGTGTATTATTTTATCGCAAGCTTGTCCTTTCGGACAATCTCCATCTTCGTTACATCTTCCTTCTTTTGCCTTACAGTAGTTATCCTTTGTACAATACTCCCATTCAGCACAGTTTCTCTCATCGATACATCTCCCTGGAATGACATAGCAAAGATGGGTCTCTAAATTACATTTTTCATAATTTTTACAATCTTGATCAGATGCGCATCTTCCTACTTTAGTCTTACATACTTTTTTAAGTGGGTCGCAATCCTGCCATTCTAAACAATCTTCATCTGTAGCACAAAAACCAGGCGCTAAATGACATCTATGATCTGGACCACATGTCAAATATTTTTCTTTGCAGTCTTCATCAACGTTACAGTATCCTTCCTTTGGAATACAAAGATTCTTCTTTCCGCACATTTCCCAAGGATCACAATCATTATCTGAAATACAATAGTCCCCTATATCTTTCCTAGGAATGCAGTAATTTGAAGTTTTATTACATAATTGCCATCCAGCACAGTCATAGTTCTCCATGCATCTCCCAGGTAAAGGTTTACACTTTTTGGTTTTTTGATCGCAAGTTTCGAAGTCTCTACAGTACTCATCTCCAAGGCAATATCCTTGTCTTAGTTTGCATTCATAAGAAACATTATCACATTCTTGCCAAGGTTCACAATCTTTATCAGAAAGACATCTCCCTTTCTTCGCTATACAAACATGTCTCTTTTGATCACATGTTTGCCAAGGCTCACAGTCATTATCTTTTGCACAGAATCCTGGAGCTGGAATACAAAGAGATTTATTCAAATCGCATACTTGCCAGCTTAAACAATCCGCATTTGTACTACATTTCCTTTCTTCTACACATCCAAGTAAAAACATCAATAAAAACACCAATAAAAACGAAAATACTGCAATAATCTGCAGCATTATTGGAGATAATATCTTACCCTTCATAAAGCTAGTAAAATGGAAAATAATAAAAACCTAACTGGGGATAGGGAAAAAGAAAAAAAGGAAATTATGGCTGATAATAATATTCTCCTCTTTCTTTTTGTTCCCTATCCAGCACGGAATTTTTTTTGTTGATTCTAGGTCTCATAGTGTCCTTATCCCTTCTCATAGTTATATCAACTCTTTTGAGAAATTTGTTCATTGCGTCTCTCTTTTGCATGGGACTATCTGCGAAACCTTTCTTCTTAGGAATCCCATCAAAAACTATTATTCTATTTGAAATATTGTCTACAAAAACTAAATCGTGATCAACTACAAATGCACATTTTTTATCTTTTATAACTTTTTTTAATATCTTCGACAGACTCATTCTTTCTTCTATATCTAAAAATGCTGATGGTTCATCTAAAAGATATACATCTGCATCTTGAAGTAAACAAACTGATATTGCTAATTTTTGTAATTCTCCTCCGCTTAAATTTTCGCATTTTTTCTCATAAATTTTACTGAGTTTGAACGAATCAAAAATATAATTATATTTCTCTTCGTCCGCTTTCTTTAATTCTCCCAAAATATCTTTTACGTATC
>CAZFGC010000106.1:0-4720 GCA_964518285.1 Microcaldota archaeon | reverse complement strand
AATAAGGGCTAATTTCTAATTTTTTTTCTTTTTCCCTTATTTTTCTAATTTTTTCGTCGATGGATTGATCTATTTCTCTCATTTCTAATTCTTTCATGACATTTTCGTAATAGTTTCTATTTTCTTTTTTCATTAGAAGAGCATTTTCTCTTGGTATCATTATGGCTTTGTTGGAATCTTTTATGGCTAAATAATAATTTCCATATAAATCAACATATATGTCACCCCAAGGAAATTCCTCTACTATCGTAGCACCTATTATTTCATTTATACGAAATAGTTTTTTTGTTAGTTTTAAAGCTTCTTCTTCGCTAATCTTTTCATATATCCTTTCATTCATTGTAACCTTATAGTTTCTTTCATCAAATCCACAAATAGCAGTAATTTTATAATAACCATCTCCCCTTACAGTAACAGATATAGCATGCTTTATAGTAAGAACATTAGCCATACATTTTTCTATAATCTCTTTGCATACGTCTTTGAGCTCCTTTTCTTTAGTTTTCTTTCTTTTTATTGCTTCAAATAGTATGTAATTTTTTATTACCTCGGGAGGCTGCGCTGTTTTTTCCTCTACTTTTTTGATTTTTCTTTTCATCGCTTCTGAGTTGAGTATAGTTTCTAATCTCTTTTTTATCCTTTCAAATTTCTCTCTTTCTATCTTTATAAAATATTTTTCCATCATCATGTCCATCATCTTTGCAAAGGTACTGAAGATATTCCTACAAACATATATTTAAATGTTTCTATTTTTATACCCTTTCTTTACCTTCTTTTGGGAGGATAGAAAATTTTAAAAACGAAGAAACGATTAAATTTTATGAGTACCTCCCAAAGGCTTTATGAAAAGTATAAAAATAGCCCTATCTTATCAAAACTAGGAAAAAAGTGGAAAAACGTATATCTAATTTTTGCATTCAATGCTTATCAGCCTAGGGTAAATAAAAAAGTCTTCATAAACTACGAAAAAGAAAAAAGAATTTACGACTTTAAAAAATTCGACCCATTACTAGAGAAAAAATTGGAAAAAGCTGAACAAACTAGAAAAATAAATATCCTCGACTACGCTATAACAAAATCTTACATTCCTATTCTATCCCTTGCCGAAAAATTTCCAGATTCAATTACATTAATCTTTTCACAAATAACACTAGATGAAATAAAAAATTTCTACCCTAACCTGTATAAAAAGATAACAAAAATGAGCGAGAAAGAAATTGAACTTGGTCTCTCTTCTTATCATCATGTAATTCCTCAGATGCTCGACGAAAAAGAAATTTACTATGAATACTTTCTCCCACTGGAAAAAAATAGTTTCTACAAAAATGATATTACAGTTCACTTCCCCGAACAAATAACTTGCGAAAAATTGATAAAATCTTTACACAATTATGCCTTGCGAAAAGATATTCATTTTACGATTCTTCTAGATAGTACGCACCACAATTTATCTTATAATGAAATTAGGATTCCAATTGTGTTCAAAAACTTTCCAAGAATAAGGGCAATTTTTAGACATAATTATTTATCAAACCAAATAGCATTTCATACCAACATTATAGATCCTGAATCGGCTGCAGTGGATATAATGAGTTATTACATAAATTCTTTGTTTTTTGATCCATATTTTTCAAGTAAAGCAGAGAGAGGTGAAAAAATATACTTACTGCTTGCAGTAGACGCAGAGACAATAGGAATGCATATTAAAAACTTAGATTTAGCATTTTTTGAATTCTTTAAATTAGCAAATGAATATTTTACATTATCTTCTGTAAGGAAATATATAAACGAATTTAGCTTTAGGAAAATTGAAGATAAAATCGCGTTCAATAAATCTTGGAGCGGAGGGTTAGAAAGATGGTATAGAAACGAAACTAAATTTTTGAAGGATAGGATAAATAAAATAAGGGAAAGAGTTCATAAAGTTCTTGAGACGGACGTAAGTGAAAAGAAATTAATGAGATTAAAATTTTTGATTTCTTCTTACTACTTTAACTCTATGTTATCTTGCCCATATTGGTGGAATGATCCAAATGCGCCAGTTACGGTAGAAGCGATAAGAAATATAGAAAAAGTTGAAGAATATGTAGAAAAATTTGAGAAAGTTAAGGAAGAAGATTAAATTAATTTTTAGCCTAATTTTAAAATAGCGAAAATAATAAAAATAACAAAAGCATAGTATTTGTGTGAGTAAATGTTAGGGATCGGAAAGAAGATTAGGAAACTTGGAGAAAAAATAGAAGGTTATGAAAATAAGCTAGTTGAAAGAATATTCAGAAATAAAGTTATGAGCGAAACTTATACTACAGGAAAAATAGGTAAAGAGTTAAAGGAAGAAAGTACGAAGACTCTTCCTGATATTTATAAACAAATGATTAGTAAAGATAGTAAAAATTTGCATTTACCTATACTTCCAGATGAAGCAGAAATCTGGATAAGAAAAATATATTCAGACAAATCAAACGAGAGGAAGCTTGAAAGTTGCATAAACGAAATATTAGAAAAAATAAGTGACGAAAAGGAAAAAGTAAAGGCAAAGATATATTTGACTAAGTTCTATAGAAAGGTTATATCTGCTACAGCTACAATAAAAGATGAAGTAATGAAAATTAATGAAATTCTTTCTAGGCTCAGCGAAAGAACTTTAGATGAAATAGAAGAAATAAAAGATAGAAAAAAAGAAGAAAATACAGTAAAGAAATTAATAAAATATGGGAAGAAAATTTTAAGATATGCATTGCAAGTATTCATCCCATCAGGAGGAATAAGAATTTTAGAAAATGTATCTATATATATAAAAGATATGGATTTTGTACAAAAAGCTATAATCGCATTTTCAGTTTTCGCAATCGAAGAAGCAATAGTAAATTATTATCTAGAATCTAGAAGAAGAAAGAAGATAGATGAATTATATAATGAATATGACAAAAAAGAACAAGAGCTAATGGAAAAAGCAAGAAAAATTATGGATTCAATAATTTCTTCTACTGTAAAAGATTTAGAAGATATAGCTAGACAAATATATGGATGCGTACAAAGAGAAGATAAAAGTGACGGAAAATAGAAAAGACACAATCTTTAACTTCCATACATCTTTGCTTTATTTATCATACCTAATACCATAGGCATTACATCGAGATGTTTTATTTCCATTACGCTGCAGGACAACTCATCAAAACTCTTTACGTTATTTCTCCTTCCACAATTATAAAAAACAATTGGTACTGGATGAGCGCTGTGAGATTTAAATGAACAGGGTGTCGAGTGGTCAGATGTAACTATAGTAAGTATATCTTTATCTTTTATTATTTCATCCGGAATACATTTGTCTATTTTTTCTATGAATTTTCTTTTTTCATCAAATTTTCCATCATGTCCTAATGGATCGCATCCTTTTATATGCAAGAATACAAAGTCTTTCTTTTGAATCTCAGAAACCCCTTTTGAAAATTTCTCTTCAAGGTCAGTATTTTGATCTGCAGTAGCCCTTTTTAATTCTATAACATCCATCCCAAGATATTTTCCAATTCCCTTATAAAGAGCTCCACCAGCAATACAGCTTGCCTTTAAGCCATATCTTTCTTCAAAAGTTTCAACTCTTATGGGTTCTTTTACATAAGGTCCAAAATAAGTTGCACCTTCAAAGTATTTTCCTTTCACAATAGAACTTCCTCCTCTTAGCAAAACTATATTTGCTTGTGGGATATTTTTCTTTTTTCTTTCTTTGTTTATCTCACTTTTTTCAAGAATTTTATTCACTTCCTTTGTCCATTCATTTATAGCTTTTGCAGTTTCGTTTCCTTCGTCAGTTATTCCTTTACTCCAAGATATTTTTCCGAGCGAATGGGGGTCTGTATCCGTAACTAATGGACTAGCTCTGCCTCTTATTATCAATACTCCTCTATGTCCTTTTGTGTGATAAAAGAAGAAATCAAAGTCTTTTATTTTTAGATGTTCTATTTCTTTTGCTAGTTTTTTTGCAGATTCTTCATCTATTCGGCCAGCTCTTCTATCAGTTATTTCAAATTTTGAGCAAGTTGCAAAGTTTGCTCTAAATGCAACATCTCCTTCATAAATTCTTATATTTGATCCAAGTGCCTCTAGGATTCCACGACCTACGTAATATTTGTAAGGGTCGTATCCGAATAGCGCAAGATGTCCAGTATCGCTTCCAGGAACGATCCCTCTTTCGATAGGGTAGCTAATAGCACAAAGTCCATTTTTTGCTAGGAAGTTTAGCTTTTTCTTTTTTGCTAGTGATAGAGGGGTTTTTCCGTTTTTTTCTAGGTCTCCGAGGCCGTCTATTACAATGAGAAAAACTTTCATAATTTTTTTTCGAAAGGTTTTTTAGTTTTTGTTTTGTTTTGTTTTGTCTTTGTTCTAGTCTTTATTCTAGTCTTTTTTAGTTTTTGTTCTAGTCTTCGTTTTTTGAGCTAGGTAAGACGGTCTACAATCAAGTGAGAAGAGTATCCAATTACTCCACAAACCCCACTTATTATGCTAATTTGAAAATCGAAAATTTTCCAAGTTATTAAAAAACATAAAATCCCAAAAAGTACAGCACTAACTCCTCTATGCAGCAGGCCCCTGTGACGAGGGATAATAGCATTAACAGCTAAAAAAATTATTATTGTAACCAAGAAAAGAAAAAATATAAATAAAAAGTTAAATTCAAAAATAAAGCTGAGAAAAATATAGCTTAATGTTAATGAAAAAATTA
>CAZFGC010000105.1:0-5330 GCA_964518285.1 Microcaldota archaeon | reverse complement strand
GAAAAAGAAAAAGAGAAAGTAAAGGAAAGTGAAAAATCACCTATAGATTTTCTTTTTGAAAACGGGTATTTAGTTCTAGAAAGCGAACAAGAAGCTAATGAAGTTTCAGAAATTATTAAGAGAAAAATAAAAGAAAAAAAGATAAGTAGTACAGAGTTTAAGGGAATAAAGGGATTTGATAAAAGATATTATATAATTAAAAGATCTCTATTTTCTAAATATGCACCGAAAGTATTGGAAACATTGAAGGAAGGCGAGAAAAAATTCGAAGATATACAAAAAATAACAAAAATTGAAAAGGATCTTCTTGCAAGTATTATAGCAATACTTAATGAAGAAGGAGAAGTAATTGAAAAGAGAAAGAAGGTTTTTTCTATTGCATAAAGTCAAATTAACTATCATTGCTAATTTTCAACTTTTCAAAATAATTTTTGCTATGATTATTAGAAGTATGAAACAAACTGCTATACCTACAATCAAATGAGGGTTGACTTTAATCTTTCCTCCAGCAACTTCGTAAAATTTTAGCATTCCCACACTTCCTGCAGGAATGGAGACTTTTTCAGCCATGTTATCAGTTACCCTCGAAGTTTAAAATTTTTTCCTTTTCCTTTTCCTTTCCCTTTCTTTTTATTCCCCCCTTTTATTCCTTAATATTTATCTTCCCTTCTCTACCAGCGGTTATCTGTAATATTCCTTTGAATTCGGAAACCCACCCATTTTCAATTTCTATTTTATCTCCGATACTTATTCTTTCTATATCGTTCTCCCACAAAGTAACTATAATTTCTCCAGTTCCATCGCTAATTTTTGCATTTGCTACTTTTATAGGTTTTCCAAACTTTGTCCTAACTTCTCTAGTAGGCTCTATAGAAATTACCTCTCCTTCGATAGTAGCAGTCATTCCAGGTTTAAGTTCAGATATTTTCATTATTCCACCTGAAAAAGAAATAAAATGAAGGAGTAAATTGTGAAAATTTAAAAATCTTTATTCATTCTTTCTTTATTCATTTTTTATTCATTTTCAATCTTTTCATTTTTCAGGTGAAATTTTGAATGAGAAAGAACTTCAAAAAATCCTCTGCATCCTAGGAGAAAACGACAGAAAGCTCCTCTCGAACTTGTCAAAAGAAAAAAAAGAAATTTCAGAACTTGGATTGGAAAAAGACGCAGCTCTTCGCTCTTCAGCAATCTTGGAAAAATACTCACTTGCAGAAACTGAAAAACTAGAAGAAGAAAAATATTTTCTAACTGAAGAAGGAATTGAATATTTAGAAAATTTATTTCCCGAACAAAGAGTAGTAAGAGAAACAAAAATCGAAAACCTAAGCGAACTTGAGAAAAAAATAGGGATCCCTTGGGCTATAAAAAACGGCTGGATAGAAATTAAGGCAGGAAAAGTAATACCAAAAGTATCAAAGGAAGAAACAAGT
This sequence comes from Microcaldota archaeon, assembly GCA_964518285.1. Taxonomy (GTDB): domain Archaea; phylum Micrarchaeota; class Micrarchaeia; order CABMEP01; family CAZFGC01; genus CAZFGC01. Next base: position 3,897 of record CAZFGC010000105.1, on the reverse strand, counting down.
AATTACGAACCCCTAAATATCTTGAAAAAAATAAGCGAGTCCAAGCCCCTCACCCCTAGCGAAAAAGAAATCTGCGAAACTCTTTTAAAGAGAGGAATAATTGAAAAAAAACTAGAAAAAAAATTCTTCGTATCCATCACAGAACTCGGAGAACTAGCGAAAAAACAACTTGATAAAATCCCAAAAATGCAAACTGAACTAACTAGAGAAGTAATAATTTCTGGAAAAGATTTTATATTCAAACCTTACGATGTTGAAGCTCCAGTTGAAAAACCAATTCGTGGAAAACTTCATCCAATTACAATTTTTATTCAAAGAATAAAAAGAATATTTTTGAGTATGGGATTCGAAGAGATGGAAGGACCTGAAATTGAAAGCGCGTTTTGGAATTTTGATGCATTGTTCCAACCGCAGGATCATCCAGCAAGAGATATTGTCGATACATTTTATCTTTCTGAACCAAAGTATCTTGAAGTACCGAGAGACGCAATAGAAAAAGTAAAAGAATCTCATGAAAAGAATTTGAAGTATGAATGGAATGAAGAAATTTCTAAGGCAGCGATCTTAAGGTCTCACACTACTTCTGTTAGTGCAAGGACTTTGTATGAAATTGGAAAATTAAATAAAAAACCAGGAAAATATTTTTGCATAGGGAGAGTTTATAGAAACGAAGCAATAGACTTTAGTCATTTACCAGAATTCCATCAGGTTGAAGGAATTGTTGTCTGGGAAGGGGCGAATTTTAGACATCTGCTTGGATTTTTGAAAGAATTTTACAAAAGGCTTGGATTTAAGAAGATAAAATTTGTCCCACATCATTTTCCATACACAGAGCCGAGTTTAGAGATACATGTTTATTTTGAGCAAAAGAAAAAATGGTTCGAGCTGGGGGGCGCAGGAATATTTAGACCTGAGCTTTCTATTCCATTGTGGGGAAAATATCCAGTCTTAGCTTGGGGGCTAAGTTTGGAGAGACCTATGATGTTACTTTATGATATTCAAGACATCCGAACATTTTATATAAATGACCTTTCTTGGATAGAAAAAATGAAGATGTAAAAAATGTTAAAATGATGCAGTGGAATTATGGCTGTAGTAAAATATAAAATAAAAAGGTTGCAGGAATTAATTGGTAAGGAAAGACCCATAGATGAAATAAAAGAAGCAATTGAAAATATAGGAGAAGAATGCGAAATTGATATAGAAAGTGAAGAAATAAAAGTTAATGTTAATCCGAATCGTCCAGATCTTTATTCAATTGAAGGGATCGCAAGAGCAGTATCTAATTTTTTAGAAATAAGGGAACCAAGACCATATGAAATAAATGATGCTAAACATGAAATTGTTGTAAGTAATGTTTCTGCAAGACCCTATATAGTTGCAGGAATCGCATATAATGTTAATGTAAATGAAGACTTTCTCAAAGATATAATTCAAGCACAAGAAACAATACATGAAAATTTTGGTAGGAAAAGGAAAAAAATAGCAATAGGATTACACGATTTTGATAAGACTAAGCCACCTTATTATTACAAAGAAATGAAATACACAAGATTTGTTCCGTTAGATACTCAAGAGGAGCTTGCACCACATGAAATATTAAAAAAGCACCCAAAGGGAATAGAGTACGGAGATATTTACAAGAACATAGATGAATATCCTTTAGTATTTGATTCCTTAGGAGTAATTTCTTTTCCACCGATAATAAACTGTGAGAGGACAAGAATAGATGAGAGCACAAAGAATATATTTATAGAAATAACCGGAACTTCAATTCACGAAATGAGAAGTGCTTTAAATATAATTCTTTGTTCTTTGTATGATAATGGTGCAAAAATAGAAAATGTAAAACTGAAGTATGTGGATAGGGAGGAGGACTCAACTAGCTTTGTAAGAATAGAAAAATTAGAATATAAATTTCTCAATAAAGTTCTAGGGTTAAGATTAAAACGTGACGAAATTGAAAGATGCTTAAAGAGAATGGGATTTATACCAAAAAGTTTTGATGAAAAGTCAGTAAGCATTCTTGTCCCTCCCTACCGTGCAGATATAATACATCAAGTTGATTTTGTTGAAGATATTGCAATAGCTTATGGGTATGAAAACTTCAAACCGAAGATACCTAATTTCAACACCATAGGAAATTTATCAAAGGAGAGCGAAATTGAAGAAAAAATAAAATTAGATTTTGTAAGTCTCGGATTTTATGAAATAGTTTCCTTTACTCTATCGAACGAAGAAAAGGAAGAAATGTGTAAAATTGAAAACGAGAAGATAAAGATAGAAAACGCGATATCAAAAGAAATATCTATATTTAGAAGTTCTCTCTTTCCGTCTCTTATGCAAGTTTTGTCTTTAAATAAAACTAAAAGTTTTCCGCAGAAAATATTTGAAATGGGAAAAATAGGAATAAAGAAAGAAAAATCCACTAGGACTGCGATATGTGCTTTAATTTCTGATACAAAAGTTTCATTTTCTGAAATAAAAGGAGTATATCAGATAATAAACGAACATTTAGGCACTTCCTATAAAGCAATGGACTTTAATTTTACGATTCCTGGAAGGGCGATAGGAATATTTAAAAAAGGAAAATTAGTGGGATGGTGTGGAGAAATAGATCCAAAGATAGTGAGAAATTTTAATCTTGAAAATCCAGTAGCTGGATTTGAAATCATTTTATATTAGTTTTCCATTTTCAATTATTTTTTTGCCATCTACAAATACCGTGGGATTAAGAATTATTATATCTTCGTGAACATCACATTTTATTTTTCCATGGCCACCAAATGCAATATGTACGCTTCCATATATTTTTTCATCATTTAAAACATTTCCCATTACCTTTTTAATTCCAGGGTTCGTACCAAAGCCCAATTCTATAGTTTTTAGACCACATTTTCCGGCTTTCATTAAATATTTAACGAATTTATCAGCACCTTTATTCCAGCTTACAATTTCTCCATTTTCTATGTAAAGGAACGCCTTGTCATTTGTTTTAATTTTTCTCCAACTATCTATACAGATTTTTCCATTACCTTTTATCCCATATCCACATACTTCACCAAACGGAACATTATTCAGCGCACCTTTTTTACTGATGTCTCCATGTTCTTCCATAAATTTTACTCCTTTTATATAAATCTCAACGTTAGTTCCAGATTTTGTAATTATTTTCACGATTTTTCCATTTTTTAATTTTCTTATAATTTTTTTACCAATTTTCTCAATTTCCTTTGTGTTTGCTTTTAAACCGTTAACGAAAATTTCGCTATTTATAGAGGGCATGCTCGCCACTCTAACACCATATTTTTTCCTTGCATAGTAAGTTTCTGGAGAATGAGATATACTATTTCTCGTAGGGGCGATTATTACATTACAATTTTTAAAAAACTTTTTTGCTTCAGGAATTGGGGAGCTATGAAGTCTATTTTTTCTGATTTTTAAAATTGAGAAGTTTAAATTTAATCTTTTCAGTTCATTTTTTATTGCCTTATAAACTTCATTCTCGTAATCTATAACTAGACATACTTTCTCTTTTTTTCTTATTTTTAATACATCTTCAATTAACTTCTTTGCAGCAAATTCTATTTCTTTCATTTCATCACAGGTAGTCCTCTATCCATGATGAGTTTTCCATCAACGAACATTTTACAATTTCTCATATCTTTCACCATATCCAAGTGCATGCTAGCTTTATTTTTTCCACCGTATGCACCCGTATTATTTCCTATCGCTATGTGAATTGTGCCAAGTACTTTTTCATCAGTTAAAATGTATCCCGAATACTTTGCACCTCTATTACATCCAATACCGAGTTCAGCAATTACTTTTGAACTTTCTGTATTTTCATTAAGTAGTTTTTCAAAATTTTTTTCCTTATCTTTTTCTTCGAAATAA
>CAZFGC010000104.1:0-2048 GCA_964518285.1 Microcaldota archaeon | reverse complement strand
AGAATCCAAACCGAAAGATAATCGATATTAAATTCATTACACCATTTTGCCAAATTCTTGATTTTATTTATTCCTTTCCTATGTCCCTCTTCTGTTGGCAAATTATTTTTCATTGCCCATCTCCTATTTCCATCTGGTATTATTGCAACATGCATCGCATCACCTCCTAACCCCAGTTTTACCTTTCAAACAATTTAAACATATCCCACCGCTCTGGCAATCTTTACAAACTGGAATTCCACAAATTTTACAATTTACAACTGCAACTTTTACTTTACAAATGAAACAAATTGCTTGCATTACCAATTTACCACCAATCCTAAAATTGCACCTATTGCTGAACAAATCAAATTTGAAGTTGATTTGTTTCCAATTCCCTCTTCTTCAAAAATCCCTGCAAAACTATCAAAAAAACATCCCACAAACCCCGCAAAACCTATGTAAAAAACCAAAAAAGGATCAAACTTATAAAGAAAATACGCTATTGTTCCTATTATAACTGACCCAACAAAAGCCATGAAAGTACCTACAGCTGAAATTGCTCCTGAAGTTCCTTGCTTAACCCTTTTGAAATTTTTAAGAGATATTGGATTACCCGAAAGAACACCTAACTCCGAAGCAAATTTATCTGAAGCTACTGCCGCAACGGAACAAATATAAGAAAAAATAAACTTTTCTCCATAAAAATAAAACAAAACTATACATAGGCCTGGAATAAATCCGTTTGAAATTACGTTTTCCCATCCTCTCTCATGCTCATAAAGCCCTTTTTCTCTTTTTTCTTTATGCCTATACTTCGTTACAAAAACACTTACTAGCAAAAAAGCAACTAGCAAAAATAAATTTCTAATCCACAAATCTCTAGAGAAAGCTACAACAACCCCTCCCAAAACTAGCGCACAAACCAAACCCTTCCAATCTAGAAGAAAAAACTTCGTAATCAAACTCTCACTTCAAAAGCTCCATTCTTTTCCTCTATAGAAAACTTTTCCCCTGTAAATTCTGGAATTAACTTAAAACATGATTTTGCATGATCTGTTAATTCACTTGATAAAACTCTCGAATTTTTAGCTAAAGCCATGAAAATCAAAATTTGATCACTCATGAACTTATCAACACATCCTCTTTTTAAAATTTCTTCTTTTAGTCCTTGTGCAGCTTCTTTCCCTACTTCTTCAGCCCTCTTTCCTATTTCTCCTATAGAATCGTATCCCAATATTGTATTTTCATATCTTGCCCAAACAGTAACTGCGGTTCCTTTCGAAATTGACTCTTTCTCAATTTTTTCTACAAATATATCTTTAAATATATCTTTAAAAACTTCCCTTATTCCCAACTCTTCCCTATCTAGAATATCTTTACTCAAATTTGATAAAACACATCTTCCAAAGATTCCTTCGTGTTTCCCCCTCTCTAAAATTTCTATACTTCTTATCTTGGAAGGACTGATGAAGACACTCACACTTCCTCCTCCCTTGGGATAAAATCCAAATTTCTCAACTTCAATATCTATCTCAACGCCAAACTTTTTTAAAATTTGAAGAAATACATTTTCATAATAATCTATAGTAGGAGACCATTTAACATGCGTTCCTCCTTTTACTTTTATTTCTGAAGGTTTATCTGCAAATAGCAAAATCGGTATTATTGGCTGGAGAAATAAAGTAATTGATCCTGCAGTTCCTATATCAAAATTATAAGCTCCTCCCTTTATATTTGAAGGACTAAATTTTATTTCTAAAGAACCCAATCTGTCTCCTTCAACTACAGCATTTGTAATTTCTTTAACTGCCCTTATGCTCATTAAATGTTGTGCTTTTAATCCTGGGTCTTCCCTTCCGATTCTTATATTTTTCATAGCAAAAGGGATATTAAATATTGAAGAAAGAGCTAAAGCTAACCTTAATATTTGGCCTCCTGCACTTTCCGATAAATATTCTTTACAATCAATGAAAATCATAAATTTACAAAAACTTTATAAAAATTAATTAGGCCAGCGCATCTTCGCGCTGGCGAGGCGACCTTTTAGAGGCAGAGGAAAAAATTAG
>CAZFGC010000103.1:0-10674 GCA_964518285.1 Microcaldota archaeon | reverse complement strand
ATACTCTTATAGATTTTTTGAATTTTATTTCATTGAGAACTTTGTTGCCATTAGGATTGCTTCTAAGGGCTTTTCCTTTGACTAGAAAGACAGGGAGTACTTTAATAGCACTTTCGCTAGTGGGAGCAGTTTTTTATCCTTTAAGCATAAACTTAACAAATATTGTCTACGACGAAGTTGCAAAAAAGTATAATATAGAAATTCCGGTCATTTTGCCTGAAGATTTTGATAGAAGTGTAATCTTAGTTTCTCCTGAAGAGTTTTCAAATATAAAAGGCCAACCTATAGTTTGGTCGATTAATTCCCCTAACGAAGCAGTCTGGAGAATTTGGAAAAAAGTAGATTGTGGAAAATTTAGTCATAAAAATCTTTGGAGTTGTGACTGCGAAGTTAGTTATGATATTAAGAACGTAACAAAGTATTCCTATGTCATGGATGCTTTTGGTAATGTAACAGAAATTTCTCAAGGTGAGAGGGAAGAATTAGTGGAAGAGAAAAATTGTAAATGTAATGGTTATACTGGAAATAATGAGCTCCCACCACAGCCTGGAAACTATGATGGATATAAACTTGATATAAAAGATGTATCGCAGTTTGCAACACCTTTAACTACTGGTATCCAACCAGCCCTCCCCGCAGCAACAGAATCTTGCTATATATTAATAACAAATGGTACAGGAAGAACAGTTGAGTTTTATCCAGAATTAGAAAATAAAACAGTTACTTATTTAATAGATGCTTATGACTATGATAAAGATAGTAATATTTACACTCCAATCGGAAGAGATGAAGCAACTTTCCTAGTAGGTAATGTTTGTAAAGGACTTAGATATGTACAGTGTCTTGGAAGAGAAGCTCTGAAAGTGGCTGAAGGAATAGCAGTAATTTTTGGAGGAGTTGGAGAAGGAACTCTAAGAGGTTTTGCTAATATTTTAGATAGTCTAGGGGTAAGGGGTAATTTATTTTTAGCGGCTGCAGCGGCGCCGATGGTAATTTCATTACCTATCGCTACTTATTACATGCCATACGTTGCAGGTGAGACATATACGAATTTAAGTAAAAACCTTATCCCAGTACTCTTACCAGTATTCGCGAATATCCTAGGAATTGTAATTTCATTGATAATTTCAGTTACAGGATTTAGATCAGTATCTTCTGCTATAGGTGGAGAAAGTAGGATTTTAGGTTTGGCTAAGTTGGTGTGATTATGGATGCATGTTTAAATATAATCCCGAGTAGTATTGAAGAGATTTTTGCTAGTTATTATACTTTAGTTATTTTAATTATGATAGTAATTACAGGATTCTTACATATGTTTAGTAGGATTTTCAAAGAGTTTGCAGGAATTGCAAAAACAGAGCTAAGAGAGTTATATATTTCGATTTTTATAGGAATTTTCGCTTTATTTTTCGCAGTTTTAATTTGTCAGGGTCTTACAGGATATATTCAAAGCAAATACAATATTCAAGGTAATCATTTTTCAATAGCAGAGAACTATATGGAAATTTTAATTTATGGCGGCGAAGGAAAGTTAGGAGCAGTAGACATAACAACTAAACTTTTTGTAGCTGCTTTCGAAGCTTCAGTTTTATCAAAAGGATTTATACTGTCAGGAAAATCTGGGGAATTGAAATTATTTGCACCTTTTGAATTTTTTTCAACTGGAATAAAATTCCTCCTTAATTTAATTTATGCATTTACGATTGTTTCATTACAGATACAGAGAATTTCAATTTTTGCTGCAGAGGCATTTGCATTTTCACTAATTTTACCAATAGGTTTAATCTTGAGAGTAATCCCTATAACAAGAAGTGCAGGATGTTTTTTAATAGCACTTGCATTTGGTCTTTACATAGTCTGGCCGACGTTGTTTGTTTTTGAATATGATGTTACGATGGAAGTAGTAAAATTAAAGTCAGATGAGGTAAGTAAAGAAGTGAAAAGGTTTTATGAAAGCGACCCAGCGGCCTTAGTATCAAGAAATCCTAACAATCCTAATTACGTGATAGAAGCATTGAAGAAAAGCTTGAGAGCTGAAAGAGCCCTCCTTGTTTTCAAGGATGTTTTTACCATGGGCAAAGATCTTGCAATGGTAATAATCCCACAAGCCACAATTTTAGGAGTAATAAACTTCACAATTTTAATAGCTTTTGTTAATCAATTGGATGATTTTCTAAAAAGTTTGTGATAGGATGCAAGCGCTAGATATTTTGTGGGAAAATTACGTGGAAATTTCGTTAATAGTTTTGCTCATTACAATTTCTATAGTAGCTATAGTATATATGATCGGAAAGATTCTTGGGAGGAGAGAGATCGAAGATTATGCTACAGGAGAAGTTTACCAAGGAATTGCATCAGCATTCATCATTGCAGCAATCATAGCACTGCTTCTAACAATAGACAATATAATTCTTGCAATCTTCCAAGATGTCGGTTTATCATGTACTGGAAACACTTGTTTTTATAACAACACAGAAGTTAAGGGAAGGTTCGGCCTCAGAATTGTTCCACTAGGTTTTGAATTAAAGAAAAAAGTTGAAAATTGTTCACAAGATATCTTAAAGACTAATGATTCATGTCATATGAAAATAGCAAGGGCAAGATTAAATACCTTGAACAATGTAGTAAAAGCATATACAGCAAGCAAAATAATGACCTATGGCTGGATTTTTACTTTAGAAACTATTAGTATAGGAGTTGAGAAAGTAGAGGAAATAGATAAATATACGGGAGTCGTGAAGAGGGTTGGAATAATAGCTAATAAATTACTAGAATTCCTTCCAAGCGAATTCGCACCATTTTCATGGATATCTATGATAAGAGAGGCATTCAAAGTAATTTATTCTGTCCTATATACAATTTCCATTTATCTCTCAGGAGTTGATATGTTCTTAGAGTTTGTTGAAGCAGGAATGTTTTCAATATTTCTTGTTTCTGGAATAATTCTTAGGACTTTCACTCCAACGAGAAGGCTAGGAGGTCTATTAATCGCAATTGCGATTGGAATATATCTTATATTTCCGACGCTTTTAATACTAGTATCTTTAGTGGCTCCAAATACTACCTTCGAGCTAGAGGATTTTGAAAATGTATTCACTCATGGAGGAGAAGCGCATTCATTTCCAGGAGTGCTATGGGTGTTTTTCAAGAATGTAGCAGGTACAGGTTTAAACTTTCCATCTTATCTAGCTGTGGAAATATTTAAACCATTTGAAAAAGCCGCAATACTTTTCGTATGGATATTTGTACAACAGTTAATAATAATTTATGCTACAGTTGTTTCTATTAGAGAAATTTCTCAATTTTTAGGTGGTGACATTGAAATTGCAGGACTTACAAGATTATTGTGATTGTCGCAGAGCAGCAAAGAAAAAAGCAGCAAAGAAAAAAAGTAAGAAATTTATTTTATTCATCATATTCATTATAATTTTATCTTCTGAAGTTCATGCAGTTTTTTATAATCTTTGTAAAGCTATAGCTCCAAAGTATGATCCTCCAATTTTAAATATAAATAGAAACAATTGGCTGCAAACCGTATTAATTGGAATAATGTCATGCTTTATCGTTATAGGAATAATCTATGGTCTTGGTAGAGCAATTAATTCTAAAGAATTAATAGCGATAGCGAGTAATAACATTTATCAAAACTTTGCAATTTTAATTCTAGTTCTTCTTATATTCGTATATAATAATTTCGAAGAAAAATTTTTTGAAGCGTTTGGAAAAACTAGTAGAAATGCAATAGATGCAACTAGTGAATACTTAACAAAAGTTTGGTGTTATTCGGTGGGGGTGTATACAGCTACTCTTGCAGGAAATACTGCAGTTCAAGCACTAATGGAATATATAAAAGCACTTGGAGAAAAAGAAATATTCTACTTTAAAATTAGTTTTAAAGCGCTAAAAAACGAAATTTCAAATCCTCTTAAAGATCCATTTCAAACTGTTCTTTCAGGCGTTATGGCATCTGTAGTAATAACAAATATACAGATTTGGATAATTAATAATATCTATTCAATTTTTGCGATATTTATGGTTGTAGGAGCAGTGTGCAGGATAGCACCATTTTTGAGAAGTTTCGGAAACGCTTTGATAGCAATAGCTATAGGACTTTACATATTTTATCCTCTGACGGTAAGTATGGTTATAGAAAATATAGTAGAAGAGTACTATAAATATCGTACAGGAAACAGATATTGGTATAACGACCCAATGGCAGGAGCTACGATAGCAGGAATTTATCAAGTAGGTACGGGTGTATCTCTTGGAGTGCGTGCAGGTAGGTTAGGCATTGAAGTTGTAGAAAAAGTTGTAAAAACAATACAAGGAATTTTTGTTCCACACACTGGAGGAGGTATGGATGGATATATTGAAGGGGTGAAAGAAAAGATTACTTCTTATGTAGGAAAATTTATTCCTCTTGGGAGTTTGAAAAAATTCACTTCGGTATTTAATATCGTGTTGATTCCGCTTGTAATTTTAGAAGTGTTGCATTTAATATTAAACAGTGGGGCATTCGCTATATTAATTTTAGGTGGAGTGCTACCTATAATTACAGTAATAATTGTTTTTGGAATTACTAGAGAAATAGGAAACTTACTAGGAAGCGATCTAACTTTTGATACAATATTTAAAATTTTGTAAAAGTAAGAAAATGAAAGTAAAAAATGAAAGTGAAAGAATGAAAGAAACAAAAAAAATGAAAGAAACAAAACTCAAAATTAAAATTAGTGAGGTGAAGAAAAAATTACTATCCTTAGTTTTAATAATTGGAATTTTAAGTGCTAGTTCAGTTTGTGATGTAGCTAAATTTAAGCTTGAATGGGGGAATTGGTCGAATCTTGCTTTAGTTTCAATACTTATTTCTTTAGGATTCATTTCCCTAATTTATATGATTGGATCATTCATTGGGGATGATGAATTAAAAAGCCGAGCAAATATAGAATATGGTCAGTTGTTGTTAACGGTAATAATAATTATTCTATTATTTAGCATTGTGGAGTTTTTATGTTCTGATGCTATAGGAGCTGCATTGTTAGGAGGACCCGCAGCAGCTCCTACGGGAAAGAGTATGGTAGATTACACAGAAGGATACTTTAGAGTTCTTGCAAACTATTCAGCAATATCTTTTTATTCTATGGCAGGGTTTTATGCAATTCTTGCGTATCTATCTTCTTACGAACCTTCAATGCAAGCATCAACTTTTAAATTTTTCAATTTGGGAACGGTTGAAAGTATTGATATAATTAAAGCCACACTGTCATTTTTCTTTTCCATAATCTTAGGATCTTATATTTTATCGATTGCGAATAGGTTTATTCTTTATTACTCAATCCTTCTAGGATTATATTTTTTCATTCCTTTGGGTATCGTTATGAGATCCCTCTTTCCTTTAAGAAGATTTGGAGGCGCGCTATTAGGAATAGGTATAGCACTTGTTTTATTTTTCCCATTTATATTTTTCATGAACGCAGTTTTTTTGACTTCTGTTTTTGAAGACAAAATAAAAGATTTACTCCCACAAGCGTATTGTAATACTGATAGCGCGATATGCTATTCAAAAGTTTGCAACGTAACCGTAGGACTTTGTGATGAACAGCTTGATGATGAGGAAATTTGTTATAATTCAAGCGATCCGTATTTTTCTCACTATTCTAAATCTTCTCCTCCCCTATCCAGTGAGTTAAATTTGAGATGCAAATCTGGTAGATGTGAAATAAAGAAAGAAGCAACACCTACTGGGATAGTATTTATCGGAAGATGTGTGAAAGCTGAAGCTCTATTAGATGCTGGAAAAGAATGCAAATTCCATCATGAGTGTAAACCAGGACTTTATTGTAATTCAACTACAGTTTCTCCAGGAATTTGTAGAATTACGAAGGAAATAGGGGAAAGTTGTACTTATGATGAAGAATGTGAAAAGGGAAGAGGGGAAAGAGCCTGCATAGGAGGAGTATGCAATTACACAAAAAAAATAGGAGATGATTGTAGTAAACATACTGAATGTAGTTCGTTATATTGCAATGCAAGTAATAAATGCGACTATTCAAAATTAACAGCATCAATATTTGATTTTGATAAATTTAGGGAAGGTGAGAAAGGAGGAGTTTCTTCTGTAGTAAAATCCATCCCAGTAGTAGGTGATACGCTGAAGATAGTAAAAGGTATTATCGAAACAATTAGCTTAGTAGTAATAGCAACTTATGCATTATCTATGGTTAATTACATGCTTCTAGGATATGTCATGAGGGACCTTTCAGGTTTCTTTGGTATGGAGGTATCTCTTGAAGATATATATAGGTTAATATAAAGGTTGATATGATGGATGATATATGGTGAATGATGATATGAATGATATAGGTTGATATTATGACTGCTGTATCTACGTTTGAAAGTTTATGGACGTCACCAACCCCATATCCTTGGCAATTGATAGCTATAATTTTGGTTTCGATATCCTTTTCATTTGCAGCTATAGCTTACATGCTAGCGAAATTGTTTAAATCTGAAGAACTTAAAAAATTTGCAAACTCTGAATTTCTAGCAGCACTTTCTACTCTTCTCTTAGTAACATTAATAGTTATGTTTGTCACATTTTTAGATGAAGTACTAATGAATTTTGCTGAAGAAATTCTTCGCATTTCAGATCCAGATTATGTTGCTTCTATACAACAAGCTAGAGCTGCTGCCCAAGCCCGTGGACAAAAACTTGAAGTTACAATTTTCAGCTACCCCGTTTATTACTTGGAAAAATTAATAAATTGCTCAAAATACGCCTGGATCTTGGCGCTATGCATAGATATACCAGTAGAAGTCACAACAGAATATGAAGGTATTCTCTCATCTCCTGGTAAGACGTTAAAGAATATGATGCATGAAGTAAACGCTACTTTGTCCTATTTAATCTTCTTGCTTTATCTTCAAAAGCACATGCTAATTTTTTCAGCTGAAACAATGTTGACTGTGTTTTTGCCAATAGGAATTATCTGCAGGGCTTTTCCTTTGACTAGAGGAATAGGAAATACGTTCATTGCTGTAGCAGTTGGATTTTATTTTGTATTCCCTCTATCTTATTATTTAGTATTAGCAGGTTTTTACTTCCCAAACATCCAATCAGAATGTAGTGTCGCTTCTGCTAAAAATCCATTGCATACATTCACTACAGGAGGTTGTCTTACAATGCTTACAGGAAGTGCTATAATTGCAGTATTACCATCACAATTTATTAAAAGTGAAGCTGAGAAAATAGGTCTAAGTGATATATTTGCTAGCGGAAGAAATATTTTGAAAATTGGTGCAGCAGGAGCTGCAGTCTTTGGTTATTCAGCAACGGTTGGTGGGATTTATACGCATTTCAGAGGGATAATAGTAGATTTGAATATTTTTGCGATAATTGTCCCGCTAGTAGCGATGGCTATTACATTAACATTTGTTAGATCCTTTGCGATTTTGATAGGTGTTAGAGCTGAAGATTTAGTACAAGGGATAATTAAGCTTATATAGCGGGCCCGGTGGGATTCGAACCCACGACCTACTGGTTAAGAGCCAGCCGCTCTACCTAGCTGAGCTACGGGCCCATTAACTTCGAAGTGAAATATAGAGAAAGATTTTTATATAAAATCATTTTTAACGAAAGTATTAAAAATACTTTTTCACGTATAAAAACAAGTGAGGCGATGAATGGAAAAATTCTTTCAGATAAATTTGTCCAGGATTTTTTGATAGAAAATTTTGGTGAAAATTCTATAAAAATTTTAAAAGTTATGAATGGAGAAATGAGCGATGAGGAAATTGCTGCAAAATCTAAGGTTAAGATAACAGAAGTGAGGGCTATTTTGAACAAGCTTAGTTTTTTAAGATTAGTTGAATATTCAAAAACAAGAGATGATAATACAGGATGGTATTCTTATTATTGGAAGCCTACTTTGAATAAGATAAAGGAAGCAATGGAAAAAGTTACTGAAGAAAAGATAAGAAAATTAGAAGAACAGCTAGAACGTACAGAAGTTTACTCTTTTTATTGTCCTAAATGTTCTTCTGAAAACAAATTAGATTTTGACTTAGCTTCTACTACTAATTTTAGATGTCCCAATTGCAGTGGTAATTTAAAACCTGAAAAAAATGATGCGACTACAATAATAGAAACTCTAGAAGAATTGAAGAAGAAATATAATGAAATCAAGAATTTCAAATTGCCAGAAGAAGTTGGAAAAGAAGAAACATCCATCAAAGAAAAACAAAAAGAGATTAAATCTGAGAACAAAACAAAGATGAAAAGAGGAAAAAGAAAAAGAGAAGACAAAAAGACAAAATCGAAATAGACAAAATCGAAATGAAAAAAAAGCAAAAAACAAAAGAGCAAAAAAACAAAAGCCAAAAGAAATGAAAAGAAATAAAAAATTTAAATTCGTGTTTAAATCATGAAATTCTTCTTAAAAACTTATGGTTGTACATTTAGTAGGGCAAATTCAGATATGATTTATTGTTTAGTTAAAGATAAGTTATCAAGCTATAGTGAAGCTAATTGTGTAATATTTAATACATGCGGTGTAAAGGAACAGACAGAGAAAAAAATTATAGAAGAAATAAAAAGAACAAACAATAAGAAAATTTTAATCTTTGGGTGTTTACCTTATATAAGAAAAGACATTTTAGAAATCAAAGGGATAAAGAATAAAGATATAGAAATTTTCGGATTAGATTTTGAAAAGTTGAAAAAAAGGCTAGAAGAATTAAGCGCTGAAGAAAAGGGAAAGGAAGAAAAAGAAGAAAAAAATGAGAGTAATAAAAACCCACATTGTAGATTCGCATATACTGCACCCATAGCTAGGATTCAAGTATCAATGGGATGTTTATCAAAATGCTCTTATTGTGCTACAAAATTTGCAACTGGTGTTTTGAAGAGTAGAAAAATTGGAGAAATAATAAATGAAATAAAAATTGCATTATCTTCTGGATGCATGGAAATACAATTGACAGGACAAGATTTAGGATGTTATGGAATGGATATAGATACTTCCCTTGGCTCTTTGCTAAAAGAAGTAGAAAAAATTGATGGAAACTTTAAAGTCAGAGTAGGTATGATAAATCCAAAATATATTAATAGAATTCCAGAAGAAATATTTTCGGGAAAAAAAATTTATCATTTTCTACACTTACCGATACAATCTGGTAGTAATGAAGTTTTGGCTCATATGAGGAGAGGATATAGTATAGAAGATGTTGAGGGATATGTAGAAGAAAAAAGAAAAGAATTCAATTTTTCATTTGAGACAGATGTAATAGTAGGTTATCCTACGGAAACAAATGAGGATTATAAAAAAACATACGAATTCATAGAAAGGATAAAGCCAGATGTAGTAAATGTAACGAAGTTTTCGAAGAGACCAGGAACAGAAATAGATATTTTAAATCTTAAAAACATAAACTCAAGGGAAGTAAAGAGGAGAAGTTCTGAAATTTCAAATCTTTGTAGGAAAATAGCATACGAAATAAATAAAGGACTGGTAGGTACGGAGCAATTAGTTTTAGTTCAAGAGAATGGAAAAAAAGAGGGGGAAGTTAAAGGAAGAAATGAAAATTATAAGCAAGTAGTTTTGAAGAAAAATTTAGGATATGGGTTCCACAGATGTAAAATAGTTTCTGCAACAGTTACAAGTTTGATAGGTGTCGAGTGTTAGTGCTATGTTGAATGCAGATTAGAGTTTTATTTTTGTTGGAAATTTTTTCAAAGAGATAAATTTTTAAACTATTACTTCCTATTAATACCAACTTCTAGCTCTATTTGATACCATGGAGGAAATTGATCGTTTTAAAAAGGCCAGGATTTTAGGGGCGAGGACTTTACAGCTAGCTATGGGAGCCCCAGCGCTAATTGAAGTCAATGGGGAGTTTGACCCATTTGAAATTGCAAAGAAAGAGTACGAATTGGGAGTAATTCCTCTTACAGTAATAGAAAAGAAAAAGATAAAAGAAAAAGAGACAAAGGGGAAAGAATAATTAATAAATAGATAATTAATAGAAAAGTCCTAAGAACGATAAAATCCTTTGTATTGTATATAAAAATAAGGAATGAGATACATACGAAGCTAAGGCTATTATTGGAATATATTTTACACCACTTTTTATTTCACCGCCCCATATTACACCGAGCATGAGAGAAGAAGTAATTGAGCTAATGACTAAAAATGTAGCAAATAACAAATTAACATTTATTTCTTCAACAACCACTTCTTTTTCAGTAGCTATAAAAAGTAGGAAAGAAGGACCTTTTTCATAGCTTGGTGAAAATATTGTCCTCACGAAGATCGAAGACGCTGCTAAAAGTAGCGGAACACCAATTAACACTAAAAACAAAATGAAATAAATATATCCTCTTGTTGCTGTCTTTAGCTCGTTTTCTATCTCGTTTGATTCCCTTAAATCAGCAGCAACATTTTCTAATAGTACACTAAGCTTACCCCCGGATATCACTCCTTTCTCAATCATTCTCAAAGACATTTTCAGAGATTTAGAATCTATTCTTTTTTCTAAATATGATAATTGGTCTAGCACAGAACCAGAACTTAAAGATAAAGAACGTAATTTACTCAATTCTTCAGTTATCGGGGAAAAATCTGGTCTTAGTGACATATAGAGAGCTGAAATTGGTTCAACTCCAGCATTTATATTAGT
>CAZFGC010000102.1:0-12842 GCA_964518285.1 Microcaldota archaeon | reverse complement strand
AAATTTTTACGTGAAATTTCTAAGGTATTCCATGCAGAAATATCCTTTGACAAATTAGAATTAATACAAAATGCATTCGATAAAACTAGAAAGCAATACGATGCGGAGAAAATATTAGAGTATATCGACAGCGTAGACTTCAACGTAGACTTCGACTCTGATAAAGTTCTTGGCGTTCTAGACAAAGATATTTTTGTAGAAAAATTAAACTTCGTTTTCGGACTTTCAGAAATTGCGGGTAGAAGCTGTATAATTTCTATTTACAGACTACGTCCGGAATTTTATGGTGAAAAAAATGAAAAATTGTTTAAGGAAAGAGTTATAAAAGAAGCAATACATGAACTAGGTCATTCTTTCGGACTAAGACACTGCTCAAATAAAAGATGCGTTATGAGATTTTCAAATTCTATAATTGAAGTTGATGAAAAAGGAATTAATTTTTGTAAAAAGTGTTTAGAAGCTATAAATCTGAAAAAGTAAGCAGTAAAGTCTTATTTTACTACTTGCAACGCAAATGGGTGTTGTGAATTAAATTTTAGAAGAAATTAAATTTTAAAAAATTCTTTAATTTTCTCGATTTCCCAAGTGTTGATTATGTCTTCTTTTTCTGCCCATCCTCTTCTTGCAACTGCTACTCCAAGAGACATATAGTGAAGCTGAGATGCGCTGTGCGCATCTGTACCTATCGTAATTTTTATCCCTAATTCTTTTGCAGCTTTTACGTTAATATCTGTCAAATCGAGCCTGTCAGGGAACGCATCTATTTCAAGTGCAATTTTGTTTTTTGCAGCTACTTCAAAAATTTTTTCCATATTCACTTGATACGGGTCTCTTCTATTTATTAACCTACCACTTGGGTGCGTAAAAATTTTCACATATTTGTTATTAAGTGCTGTTATTATTCTTTCTGTCATTTCCTTTTCACTCATTTTAAATCCTGAATGAACAGCTACCGTTACTATATCAAGTTTTTTTAGAATTTCATCATCGTAATCTAGTTCTCCATTTTTTAATATATCTACTTCACACCCAGCAAATACATTGAATTTCAATTTTCTTCTAACTTCTTTTATTTCTTCTATTTGCTTTAGAAGTCTTTCCTCTTCCATACCGTGCGCAACATGCTCTGATTTACTATGATCGCAAATATTTATGAAACTATATCCAATTTTCTTTGCTGCTGATGCTATTTCCTCAATTGTATCGTCTCCATCGCTGTATTTTGTATGAACGTGAAAGTCTCCTTTAATATCTTTCAAAGTTATTAGTTTCGGTAACTTACCTTCAAGAGCTGCTTCTATTTCCCCCCTATTTTCCCTTAATTCTGGAGGGATATAGTTCTTTACTAGAATTTTGTAAATTTCTTCTTCATTTTCTCCAGCAACTTTTTTGTTTCCTTTAAAGAGACCATATTCATTTAACTTATATCCTTTTTTAATTGCAATTTTTCTTAGCTCTATATTATGCTCTTTACTTCCAGTGAAATATTGAAGTGCTGCCCCGAATTCATCTCTTTCAAAAACCCTTACATCTGCCTGGATGTTTCCCTTTAAAATGACCATTGATTTTTTCTCCCCTTTAGCAAGGACTCTTTCTACATTTTTTAATGATACGAATTTATCCATTACTGCGCTAGGATTTTTTGCAACAACCAAAATATCTATATCTCCAACTGTTTCTTTCATTCTCCTTAATGAACCAACTGGTTCTATATCTTCTATCCCTTTTACTTTCTTTAGTTCTTCTATTATTTCGTTTGCAATTGTGATTGCATTGCTTAGAAGAAGTCTTTGCTGTCCTCTTTCAAAAAGCTCTATTCCTTTTAGTATATTTTCTTGACTTTTTTCTCCAAATCCTGGTAGCTTTGCAATTTTTCCTTCATTTGCTGCTTTCTTTAAATCTTCGATCGTCCTAATATTCAATTTCTTAAAAAGTAGTACTGCTTTCTTCGGTCCAAGTCCCGGTATTTCGATCAGGGTTTCTAATCCCCTCGGCAGAGATTTTTTTAATTTTTCATATTCTCTTATCTTTCCTGTTAAAATATATTCTTCAATTTTCTTTGCAAGTCTTTCTCCAACTCCGGGAATCTTCATTAATCCTTCAAATCCTTCCTTTTTGTAAATTTCGCTAACGTCTATTGGGAGACTTTCTATAGATTTCGCTGCTTTTCTATAAGCTCTAGGCTTCCATTCTACATTTTGCATTTCAAGTATATCTGCCATTTCGTAGAAAATTCTTGCAATCTCAAGATTCATAAAATAATTATGTAGAAACGAAAAATATAAAAATAGAAATTCAGCAATTACATCTAGTGAAGGGTGGGAGGAATGAGCGATAATAAACGTATTAATAAGAGAAATCGAAAATCTGGAGATTTAAATAAAAATTTAAATAAACTGCTAAATTCTCTGATAAATGAGAAAATTTTAAATTCTGATAAGATAGACTCTGGGACGAAACTTCGAATCGCGCAACGAATTATCAACGATGAAAATCCTAAAGACATTATCGAATCTTTATTGAAAAGCGACAATAAATATGTAAGAAATGCTGCTCTATCAATTGCGTTCCAGTATCTTCCTAGTGGAAAAAATATCCTTAGAGAAGTATCTAAAAATTGTAGTGAGGATGATTTGCGAACTATCATTCAAATACTCGATGAACATGGGAGTAAAAAAGAAGTAGACATTTTGTGTCAAATAATTTGTTCTAATGTATCCCCAGATATAAAAAATAGTGCTTTCGAAGTATATTGTAAGATAATGGGGGATGAAGGACTTCCGCTTAAATACTTAATGAATAACTATCTCTCTATTACACAACAAGTAGACTTTATGAAAGAATCCTTGAAATATTACAATAGTGAAATTGCAAAACTGCGTGAATTATATAAAACTTATTCGGAAATTGAAAACTTAAAACAAAAGGTAAACGATTTTGAAAACATGCTTAATAGATTTTCTAACGATGTATTAACAGCAAGAAGTATTTTACCAGCTGTTCAAATAATGGTTAAAGAAAAATTCGATGAATTATACAACGATGTAACAAGAAAAATTAATTCTATAGAAGAAAAAATAAAAATTGAAGGCGTTTCGGAAACTCCAGATACAAAATTTGAATTTGAGCTTGCAAAAATAAAAACCGACTTAGAAGAATTAAATAAAAAAATAGCACAGTTAGGAGAAAGTGTTTCACAGAAAATTGTACAATTTGGGAAGGCAGTAGATGAAAAATTACATCATGAAAAGAATAAGATAATTTCATCGATGGATGAAAAATACTCTACCGAATTAAACAAAAAGGCTCCAAAGTGGCTCTTTAACATCGGCATTGGGGTAGCTATTGCGGCTTTTATCACTACAGGAGCAAGTATTCTCTACCTAAACAAAAAACATTCAAACATAAAAAATGAAATTGTTCTTGATATCCGTGAATCTGAAAATAAATTAAATAATAGCATCGCTAATTTGGAATTAAATTATAATACATTAAGAAAAGAAATTAACACAAAATTTGCCACTAAAGAGGAATTTACAGAACTCTTCTTAAGATTACAAGGAACGAGAAATTCAATATTAAACACTGTCAAAAACCAAGATGAAAAAATTGCGAAGATAGAAAGAGAAATTGGAATATTAAACAAAAAGCTCTTTGATTTAGCAGAAGACAGTGAGATACTAGAAATAAAAGTAAATCAACTCTATAATGAATCAGTGACTGAAGCTTCAAAGAAAAAATGATGGTGAAATTTAATGGATGCTAAAAAATTTGCGAAGTTTTTTATTCCTGCATTCATTGCAGTTGCAAATTTATCTGAAGCGGGTTGGTTCTTTAGAAAAATATATGATGAAAAAATATACGATAGAAAAAAAATGAATTGTCTAGAACATTCATCACTCGAAGATAAAAAGAAATTAGACATTAAAGAAACGATTCGACAATATGATTACGAATTTGCACACAAATTCTATACTTTGAATCCTTCTCCAAAAGCTTTTACGGATAAGCTTATATCAGAGGGGACCATTAATCATTCACAAGCTGAACTCGTAAATCGTGCCACAAGACACTGGCCCTTGATGGTTTTCCACGGCATTCGAATAACAAAAGATCCTACATTTCCTTTATTTGACTTTGTATTAACATGCACTGAGTCAAAATTCCTTGACATCAAGAGCAGTGCTGGAGCAATAACCCCTTGGCAACTAATGCCAGAAACAATAAAAATTCTTGTTTCTGCTTACGGTAAAGACCCTTTTCTAAATCACGAAGATATAATATATGACCCGTATGGGAATATTATATGGATAAGCGATGAAAATGCAATAATACTCCATTGTTATTATCTCCGAGATATTAAAAGGAGATTAGGATTCAAAGATTTCTACGAAGGTGCTGTTAGAATATACAATGCATATGTCTTTGGAACGAATGGAAATAGAAATCTAGAGCGTTATTCCCACATTGATAGATTTATCATGGCTTTGAAAAACCTTGATCTCATAGAATATATTGAAGAATTTATAGAAATATATCAACGAGATGACTGGCATCAAAAAGTAAGTAAAAGCAGGTAGAAAATAAAATAAATGAAAAACTAAGGGAAAAAAGGAAAAAGAAAAAATTATTCCTCTTTTATTACGTATGTGCCTGCTATTTTGTCATGGAGTCCTTGTTTTCTTTCGTCTACAATTATTAGTAAATATCCTAAGTATAAAATTATAGAACTTACAAATTTACCAACTACTTCTCTTAATAATGCTTTCCCATATCCTATTGGATATTTTCCTTCTAAATCTGTTACCTTTAACTTCATGAAATTTTTCCCAATGGATGCTCCTTTAGTTGCTACTAAATAAACGTTATTATAGAGGTAAATTATAAGTCCTACTCCTAATCCTATAAACATACTAGTTATACTAGTTAAAATCCTCGTAACTGTTAATGTTGCTCTCTGGACAGCTTCTTCTGCTGATGTTCCGTAAGGTGCTGGTGGTGATGATAAAATCCAGCCCATAAGAAGAAAAGATACTATCATTCCTGGTACCATCGCTATCAATGAATCTATTATCCATGCTATTAATCTACTCACAAACCCTGCGTAGTTAAGTCCTTTTTTCTTTTCCATTTTCACACCCTTCTGTTTTTATTTAGGAAATTTTATAAAATTTTTTATAAGTTGTGAGTAAATACTAAATTGAAGAAACATCATAATAAACAAGGAAATTGAATAAGAAAAGAGGTCTAATGGATATAGTAACGTCTGGATGAATCTTACTAGCTGTGGCAAATATATTACTGAAAGTATAGCAAAGGGTAACTGTATTATTAGTTGTATTATTCCAATTACAAAAGTGATAGCAAAATCAACTATCGCTACTACTACTGTAGAAAGAAATATATGAAGAGCGTTTCCTCTTGTTAACTCCCATGCTTCTTTTAAAGATTCGGTTGCGCTCTTGTTTTTGAATATTCTTATCAGCAGTGCTGGATAAAATCTTAGAGTATTATAAATTAAAATGACAAAGTAAAATAGAAACAAAATTACTGAAAAAATAATGAGAAGTGTTGATAATTGGGCAAATGGTTTCAATAGAAGAAATATTGTTGCCAAGATAACTATTGCTATAATGATACTTACTTGAATTATGAGTATCTTTTTGTTTACCCAATTGAAAAGAACCGTGACGAAAGACACTATGGAAAATTTAACAAGTTCCAAAACGTTTGCTAAATTAAATTTTTCAAAAACTGATTTTTTATGAAAAACTTTCCCAACTTTCGAATATAGATAGAATGTAGATAAGTAGCTCGCATTAATCGATATTATTATTCCAGGGATTACTAAAACTAAAAGTATTGGTATCTGTGTTGGTATCCCTGCTGTTATCCTTGCCAAATCAAAAAGTATACCACCAGATATCCTTGCTATCCTCCTTGCCAAATCAAAAAGTATACTACCAAAAATATATTCTGGTGCGAATATTAAAATTAAAACTAATGCAACTGCTATTAAAAGAATTCCTGGCAAAACTACATAAATCCAAAAATACTTTGAATACTCTTTAAAAAACTCAAGAACTTCTCCATCACTTTTAATGAAATTAAAAATAAAATATCCTGCAACTGACCAAATAATCAAAAACAAAAAGGAAATTGCACCAACGCTAAAACTAAAGAAAAATGCTGCTATAGAACTGATCAAGAGGGATGCACAAAATATTATCAGAAAAACCAAAAAATAAGCTAGAAAAAATTTTCTTAATCTTTCTTCTTTGACCCAGAAAAGTGAATCTTTTATTGCTTTTTCTATGTCTATTTTTCTATTTTCTATTTTTTTATTTTCCACGAAAGAATCAGGAAAAGATTTAAAAATTTTACTTTTCATAATAATATTGCTGTAGGCCGGCCGTCCGATGATACAAGATGAATATGAAGACTAATTCCACTACAGCTACATGATGAGCACTCAAGTCGTATGTTTGAGTGTGATTTAGCTTTAAGGAGAATAGCGAAAGCAAGGTTGCCAATTCCCTTGCGCTAACTCCAGTTGATCCTGCTGGAGGGTACTGCTATCCGAGTCCGATTAATCCATGCAAGTCGACTGCCTCACTTGAGGTGGTGGCGAACGGCTGAGTAACACGTAGTCAACCAAACCTCAGGAAGTGGATAACCTCGGGAAACTGAGGCTAATCCGCTATAGGTGACGGGATGTGGAAATCCCCCGTCGCTTAAATCTGGTGCGGAATTGGACGCACTGGGCCTGAGGATGGGACTGCGGCCTATCAGCTTGTTGGTGAGGTAACGGCTCACCAAGGCGAAGACGGGTAGGGGCCATGTGAGTGGGAGCCCCCAGAGGCGCACTGAGACAAGGGCGCCAGCCCTACGGGGTGCAGCAGGAGCGAAACCTTCCCAATGCGCGAAAGCGTGAGGAGGGGACTCGGAGTGATCACCTTATGGTGATCTTTTGTAGCGTGTAAAAAGCGCTACGAATAAGGGCCGGGTAACGCCAGTGCCAGCCGCCAGGCGATTGACTTGGTCGCTCGGCACGCGGTAATACTGGGGGCCCAAGTGGTACCCACGATTATTGGGTCTAAAACGGGTGTAGCCGGAGAAGTCCGTCTCTCGTGAAATCTCTCAGCCTAACTGAGAGGCGTGCGAGAGATACCACTTCTCTTGGGAGCGGGAGGGGCGCGGGGTACGTCTGGGGTAGGGGTAAAATCCTTTAATCCTAGACGGACCAGCAGCGGCGAAGGCACCGCGCTAGAACGCGTCCGACGGTGAGACCCGAAGGCTGGGGGAGCGAAAGGGATTAGATATCAAAGAAGAAGAATGAAGAAACTGTCCCAGATCGATAATTGATGAGATTCGTGGTAACTTCTGAACTTCTTCTTTGACTAAAAACCCCTGTAGTCCCAGCAGTAAATGATGCGGACCGAGGTGTTGCGATAGCCTCGAGCTATCGCAGTGCTGTAGCGTAGGCGTTAAGTCCGCTACCTGGGGAGTACGAGCGCAAGCTTAAAACTTAAAGGAATTGGCGGGGGAGCGAATGGTAAGAATTTTATAGTTTAAGATTTCTTACCATTTCCCAAACCACAAGCCGTGGAGGCTGCGGTTCAATTGGATTCAACGCCGGGAATCTTACCGGGAGCGACGGCAGAATGAAGGTCAGGCTGAAGACCTTACCAGACGAGCCGAAAGGTGTTGCATGGCCATCGTCAGCTCGTGGTGTGAACTGTCCGGTTAAGTCCGGGAATTAGTGGTAAAATGAAAATTACGAATGAAATCTGCTGGCTTTTTGGTTTTTTAAAGCCAAGGAAAACTAAAAAAGGAATTGGAATTTACGGAAATATGGAATTACAGCAGAAATTTTTGAAGAAAGTTCTTGAGTTGAAGCTCGCAAAGCCTGAGAAAATTTTCATAGAGAAAAATAGGATTTCTTTTAGGCATGTGAAGCTAGAAAATTTACTCAAGAAAATTGAAGAGAAAAAGTTTGAAATTTTTTCAAGGAAGAATAAAGCGACTTGCTATTTTTTGAAAGGTCTTTATGAAAGCTGTGGGGAAGGAAATATGCTAAAAAACATAAACTACAATGACCAAATGCTCATCGAGAGACTTGGATTTTTAACAAGAAGATCTGGAAAGAATATTTACATAATAAATTTCGATAGTTTTCAAGAGTTCTTAAAAAAATTTGATTAGTTTACCACTACCCGAACGAGCGAGACCGGCGCCCTTAGTTGCTACTCAAGGATTTCCTTGAGGCACTCTAAGGGGACCGCTGCTGTTAAAGCAGAGGAAGGAGCCGGCGACGGTAGGTCAGTATGGCCCTAATCTCCCGGGCTACACGTGGCCTACAATGGCGGAGACAATGCGTTGCGACCCCGAAAGGGGAAGCTAATCGCGAAACTCCGTCTAAGTTCGGATTGAGGGCTGGAACTCGCCCTCATGAAGCTGGAATGGCTAGTAATCGCGTGTCACCATCGCGCGGTGAATAGGTCCCTGCTCCTTGCACACACCGCCCGTCAAGTCATCCAAGTGGATGTCTGGTGAGGCGATGTTGGGAAACTGATGTCGTCGAACCAGATGTCTATGAGGAGGGCTAAGTCGTAACAAGGTATCCGTAGGGGAACCTGCGGATAGATCACCTCAAATTTCTCGCTATTCTCCTTAAAGCAATTGGGCCCGTAGATCAATGGTAGATCGTCCGCTTTGCAAGCGGAAGGCTGCGCGTTCGAATCTCGGATGAGAAAATCGCGCCGGGTCCATATTCATCACAAGTTGTTTGTGATGAATTTCTGAGGAAACGATGAAGATCATAGTTTGAGTAACTAGCGTGAGTTCACTAAGCCATCCAGGGGATTGCTTGGCATTAGCAATGCTCGGCGTGGCAAGCTGCGATAAGCTCCGGGTAGCTGCATGCAAGCTTTGAACCGGAGATCCCGAGCTACGCGGTGAATTGAAACATCTTAGTAGCCGCAGGAAGAGAAATCAATAGAGATCCGGTGAGTAGCAGCGAGCGAAAGCCGGAGAGATCAAACCGAATACCCTATAGTAATATAGGGAAGATGTGGTGCTGGGGTGCGAAAGCAAGGTATCCTAAAAGTGAGCCGAAGTCTCTTGGAATAGAGCGCCATAGAAGGTGACAGCCCTGTAGGCTAAGCTTTTAGGATACTCCCAGCAAAGAGTAGTACTCCTTGAAGGTGGAGTACGAAGATGGGTGGATCAACATCCAAATCTAAACATATGCTAATGACCGATAGCGAATTAGTAGCGTGAGCGAACGCTGAAAAGTACCTCGAAAGGGGGGTGAAAAGAGCATGAAACTGGATGGCGACAGGTTGGCAGAGCATGAAAGAAATGAATAGGTCGAAAATTTTAAACCGCAAGGTTTAAAGTTAAGACCTACGATCAGTGTTCTGCCGTACTTCTCGAAGCAAGAGCCAGGGAGTTTGCACTCGTGGTGAGCTGAAAGGCGTAGCGAAAGCGAATTCCCGCAAGAAGTGAGGGGAAGCCTACGAAAGTGGGTTTAATCACGGGTGCAAGACCCGAAGCCACTCCGATCTACACTTCGGCAGGTTGAAGCGGCCCGAAAGGGTCGTGGAGGACCGCAACCGGTGCTGGTATATCCGCTCGGGTGACCGATGTGTAGGGGTGAAAGTCCAATCGAGGGTGGCGATAGCGGGTTCCTCCCGAAGCATCCCTCAGGATGGTCCTAGCGGAGGAAAGATCAGCGGTAGAGCACCGATTGGAAAGAAAGGTTCCGAAAGGAATCGCTTTCCTGTCGAACTCCGAATGCTGATCTTCCTGAGAAGCTAGGAATCGGCATGCCTGGGTAAGCTAGGTATGCGAAACGGTAAAGACCGAGACCTTGGTTAAGGACCCTAAATCCTAGCTAAGTGTAAAGAAGTCTTCCTACTTTCGAGACAGATGGGGCGTAGGCTTAGAAGTAGCCATCGCATAATCAACGTGTAACAACGGACCATCCGATTGACCTTTTGGTCATGGAAAGTAGGGGGGCGAAAATTCACGGGGCTTAAGCTAGGTTCCGAGACCAAGGGGCACACCTAAAAGGTGTGATCCGGTAGGGAGGTGTCCGGTAGGCTGAGAAGTGTCTCCGTGAGGAGGCATGGAGCCTATTGGAATAAATATCCTGGCGTTAGTAGCAGCAAATGCTGGTGAGAAATCAGAATAGAAAAATTTTTAAATTTTGCTATCGAAAAAAAAACATGACAAAAGCAGCTTTCCCGAAATATAACGAGAACACAGGACATGGAATGAAGGTATGCGATCGGTACCTTTACTTGGTGCACGAGGGAAAATTCATCACAGTAGTTTTAGAAGCAAAAAGTAATATTAAAGAGCAGGGCAATCTTTATATCGCAGACGTTAAACCTCTAACAACTCCTAAGGAGATATCAGCGGCGGTGCACAAGATCCAAAATGCAAATCGAAACCTTACGTTTACAGACACTGCTTTTTATCCTGAAGTTGCAAAAAGTACTATAGAATCAGGGGTAACGACGTTGAAGAGCTTAACAATTAAGTATTAAATTTCTATTCTGACTCACCTCCAGCACGCCGAAAGGGCAAGGTTTTCAGGGCAATGTTCGTCAGCCCTGAGTGAGGCGGTCCTAAGGAACCAGCTAATTACTAGGTTCCGAAAGGGAAACTGGTTAATATTCCAGTCCCAGAGGTGTAGGCGCGGCAACGCAAGCCTCTCCAGTGACGCTTGTGGCTAGGCTGAGTGTCCGAGAGGACATTTAAGTAGCATAGTACCTCGGAGTCTCGTTATGAGGAGAAGAGGTATAAAGCTACGAAGGCCAGAAATGGTTCAGCTGAGGCCATGAGCCATTGAAAAGCTGGGAGGCCGAAACCTCTGACCGTACCAAGAACCAGTACAGGTGCCTCTAGCTGAAAAGGCTAAGGCGTGGTAGGGGAACTCTCCCTAGGGAATTCGGCAAGTTGGATCCGTGACTTCGGGCGAAGGATTGCCTACGTCTGTACTTACCAGAAATGGGAGAGTGCATTCGTAGGTCGCAGTGACAAGGGGGGAGCGACTGTTTACCAAAAACACAGGTTCCCGCAAGATGGTAACGCTTTGTACGGGAGCCGACGCCTGCTCACTGCCAGTACTTGAAACTCCCGTTCAAGGGAGCGAAGAGCTGGCGAAGAGCGGAGGTAACTCTGACCTTCTTAAGGTAGCGTAATTACCTCGTCACTTAATTGGTGACTTGCATGAAGGGCGTAACGACTCCCCCACTGTCCCAGGGAGGGACCTAGTGAACTCACTACTCCGTGAAGATGCGGAGGACTCCTTGTGGGAAACGAAGACCCCGTGGAGCTTTACAGCAGTCTGTAGTTGGGGTTCAAAAGGGATTGCATAGAGTAGTTGGGAGCGTCGATCCTAATCCTCCGGGATTAGGGGAGCGAAAGTGTAACACCAACCTTTCTCTTTTGTGCCTCTTACCAGAAATGGGACAGCTGCAGATGGGCTGTTTGGCTGGGGCAGTACGCCCTCGATAGGGAAATAAGGGCGCCCAAAGCTGCACTCAGGCGGGTCAGAAACTCTCTAGCACGATGATATTGTGAACAACCACTGAAAGATGATGTAGCTAGCAGCGTTTGATGTGCTAGTGAGCTGGAAGTCCGCCGAAGACGGTCAAAGAGAAATGTGCGGCTGACTGGATTCCTAAAAACGTGGAATCCAGGGACGAAAGTCGGGCTTAGCGAACCCTGATGTCCCTGTTGATAGGGGCTCAGTCTGTCAGACAAGTTACCCCGGGGGTAACAGGCTCGTCGCGGCCGAGAGTACACATCGACGTCGCGGCTTGGTACATCGCTGTCGGCTTAACCTATCCTGGTGGTGCAGGAGCCGCCAAGGGTCGGGTTGTTCACCCGTTAAAAGGTTACATGAGCTGGGTTCAGTACGTCGCGAGACAGTACGGTAGTATCTACAAGGAGTGTTTCCACCTGACGGGAAAGCAGCTTTAGTACGAGAGGAACGAGCTGCTGGCGCCTCTGGTGTACCGGTTGTAAAAAGCATCGCCGGGAAGCTACGCGCTATGGGATAAGACCTGAACGCATCTAAGGTCGAAGCCCAACCGGAAACGAGGTGGACGCGGAGGCCCGTAGCAGACGGGTTTGATAGGTTGGCGGTGTAAGTAGCAAGCGAAAGCGAGCTACGAGCCAGCCAATACTAAACTCCCTTGAACTCGCGCTAGTTACTCAAACTTTTTCTTACTTTTTTCTTACTTTTTTATTTTTTTACTTTTTTTACTTTTTCTATGCTTGGTAGATCTCATGCCTAAGGTAAACATATACTTTAAAAACAAAAAAGTTACTTTGAAGTGTGAAGTAGCTGATAATTTCTTAAAACGCGCTTTTGGAATAATGTTCAAAAGAAATTTCAAACCTGTTCTCTTCAAGTTTGAGAAAAAACAGAATATTTGCATTCATTCTTTCTTTTGCCCTCCTTTTATAGCTATATTTCTTAACGAAAAGAAGAAAGTAATTCAAATTAAGAAAATAGATCCTTTTTCTATTTTCACTTCGAAACCTGCAAATTATTTAATAGAAGTCCCAATACGCCTCCAGAGATATTTTAGGTAATATTTTAGGTAATAATTTGTTTTTTGTTTTTTGTTTCTGCTTTTTCTGTGTTTTGTTTTTTTTTTGTTTTGTTTTGTTTTTTTTTTGTTTTGTTGTTTTCTCGTTTTTTCTGTTTTTGTTTTTTTTTGTTCTGTTGTTTTTGTCTTATTTTTCTGTTTTATGTTCTTTGTTTTGTTTTGCTTTTATCTCTGCTTTTGTTTTTTTTTTTGTTTTTTTTTGTTTTGTTT
>CAZFGC010000101.1:0-1855 GCA_964518285.1 Microcaldota archaeon | reverse complement strand
GTTGAAGGCACTGTTTATGATGAAAATCTGGAAGAGATACCAGCAGTGATTACAATAAAAAAGGATAATTTAATGTATAGTCAAATCACTGCGAGAGACGGACATTATAGAATTGAAATTCAAAGCGGGAATTATACATTTATAGTATGGAACGCCGAAAGGAATTTATCTTCTACTTATAAGTTGAATATTGAAAATGATTCTATATTTGATTTTATTCTGATCCCGTCTCAATTTCAACCAATTGATCTTCCTGAAATAATTAATATAGAAGAAGGATATTTCCCAGAAATCTATGAAGAAAAGGAAGAAATATCTCTGCTTCCTATTTTTGCATTAATAATTGCGATCCTAATTTTTGTAATATTTATCTATTTCTATGCTAGAAAAAAATCTGAAGAAATCTCTAAAAAACTAGCCGAAGAAATAGAAGAATTAAAGAAAAAAAGTTTAGAAGAAAAAGAAAGATTATATCTTAGCGACGAAGAAAGAATTTATCAAATTATCCAGGAGAGGAAGGAAATACCACAGAAGGAAATCGTAAAGATTACTGGCTTTTCAAAGGCAAAAGTAACTTTGATCCTAGAAAAACTTGAAAGAAAAGGAAAAATAGAAAGGCTATCAATCGGAAGAGAAAAAATTGTTAGAATGAAAAAATAGGGAAAAATAGAAGAAAATAGGAAAAAAGATGTATGACCCAATAGAGCTTGCAAAATTAACTAGAAAGCTTGTAGAACGTGACAGCGAAAGAAAATATTATAGATTCAGACCTGCTCGCTTTTATGGGGGGATCGCTACAGCAGATTGCGTCGGATGCAATTTAAGATGCATCTTCTGCTGGGCTTGGAAAATTGTGAACGACCCCGCAAGCTATGGAAAATTTTACGACCCTAGCATCGTGGCAAAAAACCTCCTCAAAATAGCTAGGAAAAAAGGATTTTCGAAAGTAAGAATTAGTGGAAACGAACCCACGATCTCTAAAGATCACTTGATAAAAGTAATAAGTGAAACTAAAGATTCTCTTTTCATACTGGAAACAAATGGAATTTTAATTGGATACGAAAAAGATTTTGCAAGCGAACTTTCGTTTGAAAATTTGCATGTAAGAGTTTCTATCAAAGGATCTAGCGAAAACGAATTTTCCAAACTAACTGGCGCAAACCCTAAGGCTTTCGAATATCAAATTAAATCGCTAAAAAACTTACTTGACAACAACGTTAGCTTCCATCCAGCTATCATGACTTTCGAAAACTCCCCCTCCATCCTCGAAAAACTAGCAGAAATCGACGAAGACCTCCCCAATTCTCTAGAATACGAAACATTGATCCCTTACCCTGAAGTTATAGCTAGGCTAAAAAGCGCTGGCATAAAAATATAAAAATCTTACTGTACTTGCTAAAAATATGGAAGTAAAGGATTCCAGGATTTTCATCTTTTATGCTTTTGATGTTGCATATGAGATTGCTGTTGAAAAAATGGAAAAAGTACTAGGAAAAAAGCCAATCGAGCTCCAGCTATCCTTTACAAAAACAACACCAAAACACATAAAATATTCAACCCCTCCTTATAAAATTCACTTAGGTAAAAAGACAATAGAAATAGATAATGAAAAATATAATTTTGATGTTAGTGCAAAAATTTTCAGTTTCGGAGTAATCTCTATTTGTTTTGAAACACAGTTTAAAGGTAGCTTGAAGGAGCTTTGTAGTTTAAGCAATAAATTCTCAGGGGATTTGAATATAGAAAGAGAAGCTAAAAGATACGTTGAAAGGATAAAAAATGAACTAAAAGATATATTAATTAAGGAAAGGAGAGAAAAAACATTTGAGGATTATATTATTTTTTATATCAAAGA
>CAZFGC010000100.1:0-2833 GCA_964518285.1 Microcaldota archaeon | reverse complement strand
GAAGAAAAAAGATAAAGTATATTGGAGATACTATTATCTTTATAGTTGGTGGGAATTTAAAGACCTTGTGAGTAAATACTTCCTCATTGAGGATGCTGGAAGGATATTGGATAGAAATATAAATTTTGAAATTAAAAAAAGAAGTTAAGGAGAAAGAAAAGGGGAAATTATGAAAAAGCCTACGAGAACTATTAGCGGGGTGAGCCCTATTGCTGTTGTAGTAGAACCTAGAAAATGTCCTCACGGTACATGTATTTATTGTCCATCTTTAGGAGTTCCACAAAGTTATACTCCTGAAAGTCCTGCAATTATGAGAGCTAGAATGTTAAATTATGATCCTTACAATCAAGTAAAAGCAAGACTAAAGGCTTTTATGGCGATGGGCCACAGTACTAATAAAGTAGAACTAATTGTTATGGGTGGAACTTTTCTGGCTTATCCTACAGATTATCAATATGAATTTATCAAAAGATGCTACGATGCGCTTAATAAAATTGAATCAACAAACTTGGAAGAAGCTAAAAAAATAAATGAAAGTGCAGCGCATAGATGTGTAGCGCTTTGCATAGAAACAAGACCTGATTTTTGTGGAGAAGGTGAAGTAAAAAGAATGTTAGAATTTGGGACTACTAGATGTGAGCTTGGAGTCCAAATATTAGATGATGAAGTTTATAAAATAGTGAATAGAGGACATACCGTCAAAGATGTGGCAGAGGCTACGAAAAGACTAAGAGAAAAAGGATTTAAGATAATTTATCATATAATGCCTAACTTACCAGGATCAAGCTTTGAAAATGATATAGAAAAGTTTGAAGAAATTTTTAACAATGAAAATTTCAGGCCTGATGGATTGAAAATTTATCCATGTCAAGTTGTAAAAGGATCTGACTTAGAAAAAATGTATTATGAGGGCAAATATTCTCCATATAGTGAAGACGAATTAATTGATCTTCTAATAGAGCTAAAAAGGAGGGTTCCAAAGTATTGTAGGATAATGAGAGTCATGAGAGAAATACCTCCAAGTTACTTGGTTGCGGGAACAAAGAGAATAGATTTAAGGAACATTGTAAAGAAAGAAATGGAGAAAAGAGGCATGAAATGCAAATGTATAAGATGTAGAGAAGTCGGATTTGCAATTAGAAGTGGTATAAATGTAGATTTGAAAGAATTGAAATTAGAAAAAATTTCCTACCGTGCAAACTGCGGGGATGAAATTTTTCTTTCTTTTGTGAATAAAGATGATGTTTTATTTGCAATTTGTAGATTAAGACTTCCCGATGATGGAAAAATTGCTTACATAAGAGAGCTTCATGTATATGGTCCTGAAGTTGAAATTGAAAGAGTGGAAGAAAATAAAATACAGCATAAAGGTCTTGGTAGAAAATTACTATCGGAAGCTGAAAAAATAGCTGAAGAAAACGGATACAAAATTTTGAAGATTATCAGTGGCGTAGGAGTAAGAGAATATTATAGAAAGCAAGGTTATAAGTTGGATGAAGAAGGATATGTAGAAAAAGAGCTTTAATCGTAATACAAAAACTGGTTTGGGTAAACAACTATTCCTTCTCTACCAATTTTAAATGGACAAATTTTTTCTGAATATGATACCCCATGCATTTTTAGAATTTCTATAGTTCTAATCCTATATCCTTTCCTTCTTTCTCTATTTAATTCAATTACTCCATCCACAATAGGGACTAAACCTATCGGTCTTATTTTTTCTGGCTCACTAACAATTATATTTGTAGTTCCCCATCCTCTTAACATATTTATCAAAGCTAAAAGCTCTTGAAATCTCTTAACTTCATTTTCATAAAGTAGAGCTAATGGAGTTATTGGATCTATAACTATTCTTTCTATTCCTAGACTTATTATCATATTAAAAAATGAATTTTCCTGCTGCCTGAAATTTGATATCTCTGATATCGGAAACTCCAAAAAAACAAATTTTTTTTCTTTTTCGTATGATGATAGATCCCATCCAAACTTTGCAAAATTTTTAAAGAAAGTTCTTTTTCTTTCAGCAAAAGAAATGTACATTCCTCCCTCTCCCATCTTTAGTCCATTGTAAATAAATTGCCCAGCGAATATTGTTTTACCACTTCCGGTTGGTCCTGTGACATTTATTATAGACCCTCTCGGAAATCCTCCCCCTATAAGCTCATCAAATCCCTTTATCCCTGTTGCAGCTACATCTCTCATTTTTTCGACCCTATTTTTTCTCACTTCTTTTCTTCTTCTTTTTTCTCTTCTTCTCTCTTCTCTTCTTCTTTATTCTCTCCTTCTTTTTTAATAAACCTTTTTAAAATTTCCTTACCCATTTCGCTTCTTGCTTCAATTTTCCTTTGAAGGTCTCTTTTTTCTTCCTCTGATAAAACTTTGTAAAGCATCACAGTTGTAAATTCATAGCTCAGCTGTGAAACATCCATCAAAATTTCATGGATATCATTAAGCTTTAATCTCATTTCAACAGGTTCTAACACTTCTATAGCCATGGGCGCATAAATCATACAAATTCTTAATATGTCCCTAAACGATTTTGTTAATACTTTTAATTTTATCGCTGCACTATAAGTTTTATCTTCCATCTCTATAGCTCTCTCTATCTCTCCTACTGCATAAACAACTCCCTGCTCCGACATTATTCTATTAGCCAAATCTACTAATAAATTTTCTACTTTTTCTCTATCTCTCCCATGAGTATCAAAATACAACAATCCCAAAACTCCTCCTCTTTCTATTGTTTCTCTAGTTACTTCCTCAGGGGTCTTCATGTAATCACTCTCATTTCATTTTTTTTTTGTTTTTGTTTTTTTTTTTTTGTTTTTTTTTT
>CAZFGC010000099.1:0-1731 GCA_964518285.1 Microcaldota archaeon | reverse complement strand
TTTAAAATTTTGTTTATTTTAAACAATGATAATTGGGATACTTTCTGATACTCACTTCGGATTTAATAAGTTTTATGAGGATTCGTTTGTACAAGGAAAAAAAGCAATAGAGGTAGCTTGTTCACTATCTGATTTAGTAATTATTGCAGGGGATATATTTGATATGAGAGTTCCAAGATTAGAGACACTTGCCAAAGTTATAGAAATATTCAAAGAAGCAAGTAAAGAAAAACCTATTTTTGTTATATCTGGAACTCATGAAAGAAGAGCCTCAGATTTAATTAATCCAGTACAACTCCTAGAAAGAAGTGGCTTCGTTTTTGATATAAGTAATAGTTTTCAGACTTATGAAAAAAATGGTGAAAAAGTAAATATAATAGGAATGGGTGGTGTTCCTGATGAATATGCAAAAGAGGCTATAGAAGCATTATCACCAACACCACAGAAAGAATGTACAAATATTTTAGTATTCCACCAGACAATCACAGATTTAGTTCCTTCAAATGGAATAAGTATCTCTGATTTGCCTGAAGGGTTCGATCTATACATTTGCGGTCATATCCACAAGAGACATGTAGAAAGAAAAAACGGTAAACTTTTGATTATTCCTGGAAGCACTGTAATTACACAGCTTAGAAAGGAAGAATGTGAAGAAAAGGGGATATACTTATTTGATACGATTACAAAAAATTACTCTTTCATTCCTATACCCACTAGAAAATTAATTTATAAAGAAATTTATATTGAAGATGCAGATAATTTGAAAATACAAAAAGCTCTATCTGAAACTATAGAAGAAATAAAAAAGGAATATAAAAATGTCAAAAAAAACGAAAAAGAAGAAAGAGAGGAAAGAGAAGAAAAGCCAATAGTAAAGATAAAGATTTTTGGATCCACTAAAAAAGGATTAAACAGAGAGGATATAATTATAGACGTTAAAAATAATGATTTTTACTATTTTGAAATTGAAAATTCTTTAGATACGAAAACTCTGAAAGAAGAAATAGAGGTTCTTAGAAAATTATACGAAGAGAAAAAGAACGCAAAAGATCTGGGATTAGAAATTTTACGTGAAAAATTAAAGAGTTTTGGAATTAAAGTTAATGTTGATGATCTTTTTGATAAACTTTCCGATGAAAAAAAGATAAATGAATATATAAAAGAACTATTATACAAAAACAATGGGGATGTTAGAAAAATTTTGTGAAACTATTTGGGGATTAATTGAATAGCTGAATATTGGATTGACTGAAATTGGATTTACTGAATATTGAATGATACAATGAAGATACATTTTGAATGTTTCGAATGTGGGGCCAAAAAAACTAAAGAAAGAATAGAAAAAAGTACAAAAGATGAAAATCTCAAAGTAAAATGTGCAAAAGAATTTTTGAAATTAATGGGACAAGAGTTCAAAGAAAATGTTTGTCCTGCTTATATAGGAACTTTACAAGTTAAAATGGTTAAAAGAATGACAAAATGTAAAGATCCGTTTAAAAAAGATAAATTTATTTCTAGAAAAAAACTGGAAAAATTTGCGAAGAAGATTGAAAATTATATTAAAGGTATAAAAGAAGAAAAGAAAAGATTTATAGAAGCTTGTAAATTTTCTGCTATTGCAAATGTAGCAGAAATTATGGCTCCTATTAAATTTGGCATTAAAGAAGAAAAGGATTTGAGTGGCTCACTTGCTATAGATGATTCTGAAAAGCTTTACGATATTGCTAAAAA
>CAZFGC010000098.1:0-2231 GCA_964518285.1 Microcaldota archaeon | reverse complement strand
ATAAAAATGAGAATAAAAAAAGTAAAATTAAATACAGGTATTCATCTATGAAAACTGATATGAGTGTGAGTTCATTAATGTTAATTGATGATATTCTTATGCTTAATGGGTCCATGATAAATTAAAAAATATTAAAAATTATTCCTATTCTATGGGTCTTTTAGATTTTTTATTAGGTAGAGAGAAAATAAAATGTCCTAAATGCGGATTTGAAAACTATAGTAATGCAAAAAAATGTAAGAAATGTGGGTTTCCACTTGAGATTGCATATGAATATATTTGTCCTAATTGTAAAAAAGAAATACCTAAGGAATGCGAAGTTTGTCCAAACTGTGGTACTAAATTCTCTGAAGAAATATATTATATATGCCCAAATTGTGGATTTAAAATGAAATATAGGACAAATGTTTGTCCTTCTTGTGGTACTGAATTCTTTTAATTTTATCATGCCAAGGGCGGGATTCGAACCCGCGACCTCCAGATTTCCCGGAGGGAGATATGAGTCTGGCGCTCTAACCAACTGAGCTACCTTGGCATTCTCACATATTATTATTTTAATCACAATAAATTAACTTTATCTTTTTAGGACCATCAACTGTCATGACAGCTCTTTCAATTGAATAAATTCCATTACATTTTTCTGTTTTTATTCCTTTATCATTTTCTATAGAAAAACTTTTATTGCTTACAATTTTTATTTCTTTAATTAAATTTCTTAAATTATTGTTTACGATCCCTGCTTTTGCAAAGAATGAAATATCTGGGTGGTTTTCTTCCAAAATTTCATAGACATCATTTAAAAAAATTAACTTATAAAATTCATCTCTATTATGGTTAGCTGCATTAATTATCGAAGATAAGTAAAAAATTAAAATGAAACTAATGATTATTTCCATAGTGAATATAAATCCCTTAGCATATACATATTTTGATTTTTTCAACTTCATTTTTAATCACCAATCTTTCAATGCAATAGAGATCTGTGCATTTATTTATTCCTTCTTTCATACTGAAGAAACTAGAATTAATCTCAATATAATTTATTCCAAAATCCATGTATTTCGAAAAGTTTACTGGCTTATATTCAAAACGATTGGAATATGTAATTTTTCCATCTGTTTTTGCAAGGTCTCTCTTTATTATTCTTTCCGAAATTAAAAACAATTTATATTTCATAATTTCTCTTTTTTCTTCTAAAATTTTTTCCGTTATTGAGTCAATTATTAGTAAGGAATAGTAAATTAAAAATATTAGAATTATTAATGCAATGCAAAAATCAATAGTAAAAATTCCTCCTTTGAGCGACTTATACGAGTTATGTGATCTATACAACTTCCTCTTCATAATTTTCACTGAATTTCTTAATAGAATAGTCGCCACAAATTACATATTCTCCAGTTACGATGCATGGATCTGCGATAATATAATTTGTCTTTGGATTATTTACATCTACTAAAGAAAGAACAAATGAAAGATGTAATGAATCTAAAACATAATCTGAAATTTTTATTTCCTTAGCTAATTTTTCATAAAATTCCTTTTGCGATGAAACGATTACTAAT
The DNA here is from genome assembly GCA_964518285.1 of Microcaldota archaeon. Taxonomy (GTDB): domain Archaea; phylum Micrarchaeota; class Micrarchaeia; order CABMEP01; family CAZFGC01; genus CAZFGC01. The sequence goes on along the minus strand of CAZFGC010000098.1, from coordinate 669 downwards.
ATTAAAGATAAATAAATAGCAAGTATCATTATAAATTCAATAGTTACTTGGGCTTTGAAATTTCTAATTTTTCCACCCTTTTTTGATTTTTGTTCCTTCTTTGAATATAACTACTGAGGAAATTCTGTTATTTTTATCATAAATTGAAATTCCTAAAGTAGGTGTTCCAACCTTTGGCCCATCCCATACCACTCTCTCATCTTCTGAAATTTGAATAGAATCTTGAGAATAAGATAAAAATCTAGTACAGGATTTAACTGGAACTGATTTTATTTTTCCACCTTCATACTTCTCTTTTACTGTTACATGATTGAAATCTTTGCAATTTAAACATTTTACTACTTCTTTTCGATCTATCATGTCTTTTGATAAATATTTCAATTCTGTATTAGTGATGTATCCACACCAAAAATCAACATCAAAATCAAAATTCCTTTCATACCATGTCTCGTAATCTTCTAAAGAAGATAATCTTTCTCCAATTCTTTCAACTATTTCATCTGAAGTTTCATCCTCTCTTACTTTCTCTAGCTCGTGCTTTATTAAATTTACTATAAAGTTCTTTAATTCTATTTCTCTGTTTGAGGAAACTTCAAATTTAATGAAGCTTATTTTATTTCTTTCATTTGAAGAAAATCAATCTCCATAATAAACGCAAATAGAAAAAAC
>CAZFGC010000097.1:0-7263 GCA_964518285.1 Microcaldota archaeon | reverse complement strand
CTCTACTATAGTTAAGTCAGTTAAAATTTCAGCGAAAGAAAATAGTAGTCTCTTTAATTCGGAAGAATATATCCCATATTCTTTAACAGGAATGCCATTAGAATTAACTTATACATTGAATGAAGGGGAAGGATTAACGTATATATATCTAACTATTATAGATTCACAAGGAGAAAATGTATCAAGGAAATTAATTACTCCGGAGCCAGTACCGAAAACACTATCGAAAGGAACATATAAACTTTATGATAATTTAAAATCTGGAGAATATATTTTGAGAATAGAAAGCGATACAGGGGAAGTATTTGCCCAATCTTATTTAAAAGTTGGTAAATTTGATGTAAAGTTAATTTATCCATCGTGGGATCTCGGAAGTTTTAAATTTGAGATTTATTATAAAGGTGAAAAATATCCTGGAAAGCTATCTGGTATCTCAATTTCTTTAGATGACAAAGAAAACGAAACATTGACAGTAGAAGGAGGAAGTTTTGATTATAACGTAACTCCTCCAGTTCCTCCAGGGAAACATGTTTTTAAACTACTCGTAGGAGGAGACGAGATAATTCTTCCTGTGGAATACATAAGGGCACCAACTATGTTTGAAAAACCAGAGAATATAGCTCTTTTCTTAATCGGAGTAATATTTTTCGCAATTGCTTTTTTTGTAAAGCCTAAAGAGATAATTTACTATAATGTAGACGTCCCAGATTTTCCACCATTAAAAGCAATATCAGTTTCAATTAAAAAGGAAGAAGTTATAAATTTGTTCGATAGAATTAATAGAGATTTTCGTTGGAAAAATGTCCCTCTTTCAATACAGGATTTGAAGGGAGGATTCATGAAAATTTCATATAAAGGGAGACCTCTAGTAGTTAGCGATTATAATATCGAGAAGATCATGGATAAATTGATAGAAGAGGGATATGTTAAGAAATCGATAGATTATTATGGATTAGTAAGATGGGAGAAAGAAAGTGGTTGTTCAATTTATAAGCTAGCAGTCATGAGAGCTCTTAGAGATAAATTTGTTGTTGAAGGTATCTTATTCACCCCATTCGGAGAAAATCCAAACTATGACACAAGTATAAGTTATTTAGGTGAAAAGATTTTTATCCATATTTATGAAGATCCAAGTGTGATAAATAAAGCACTTCTCACAGCACAGGAAGGAAGGACGATAATAGTTTTCGAAAACGAAGAGAAAATGAAAGAATTTGTGTCAAGCATACATAGCGATTCGGAGACAAATATTATATTTAAGATGCTTCTAGATGATCCAAATGGAAATATTGATGTATCTCCTCTAAAAGAAGTTATTAACGTAGTGAAAAGAAAATACAATTTCTTCTACTACTAATTTCTTTTTACTCTATTTTTACTCTTACTTTTTCACTTCCCAACTTCTAATTTATCTTCTAACACCTACTTTCTTATATATATCTAGCAATTCTTCACATCTTTTTTCGATAGAGTAGCCTTTTGCAGTTTCTATGGCTCCTTTTACTAATTTCTTCTTATTTTTTAATGCGAGAATTATTTTCTTGCAGCAATCGTGTGGATCGTCAGGATCAAATAAATATCCGTTATAATCGTCTTTAACAACATCCGGAATCGCAAGATATCTCGCACCCACTACAGGAAGCCCGCAGGCCATAGCTTCTACAGCAACAAGACCTAAAGTCTCAAATTTTGAAGGAAATACAAACAAATCACAATCGCAGTAATATTTAACAGTATCTTCATGTTTTACAAATCCAATAAATCGAAATATGTCATCTACACCATATTTTTTACTTAAATTTTCATAGTATTCTCTTGCAGGCCCATCTCCAACGATTATAAATTTTGTTTTTTTATTAAATTTGTTCTTTATCTCTTTCTCTATTTCTCTTGCAGCTTTTATAACAACATCCAAATTTTTCTCTTTTACTATCCTCCCCACATACAAAATTTTTATTTCTCTTTTTTCTTTTTCTTCCATTCTTTTTTTCTTTTTTCTTTGCTCTTTTTTTTCTTTTTTTTCTTGCTTTTTTCCATATTTTTTGAAAATCTTTAAATTTATACCGTAAGGATGTACGATAACATTCTTTATCCCGTGTTTTTCACATTCATTTTTTATCGTGTTGCTTGGGACTGTAACTAAGTCACAGCTGTTGAAATAAAATTTTAAATAATTCCAAGCTATTTCTTTTGAAAATTTTTTTAGTCCTTCGCTTTTAAACAAATAGTGGGTTGCTTCTTGTATATTTGTATGTAAAGTCCTAATTAAAGGAACATTTAAAACTCTAGAATAATAAATTGCTGCTAGACCCATTGGTCCCATTCCGTGGGAATGAATTATATCAACTTTTTCTTTTTCTAAAATTTCTCCAATTCTGATCGGCACAGCTAATCTATAAGTTGGATAAGGCTTGAAAGGAACGGATGGGAAATAAAAAACATTTTTTTCTTTATGTTTTTTCTCTAATTCTGGACAAAAGATTAGTACCTTATGATTTTTCCTTTCTAATATTTTTTTGATATTAGATAATATTATAGCTACACCATCGATATTTGGTAAATAAGTTTCAGTGAAAAATGCAATCTTCATAGTTATCACTTTTTTGCATGTTTTTTGCCTTTTCTAAATTTTCCAATATTTTTTTCTTCAAAAACTTCTCTAAGATCTTCAGCACTAATTATCAATCTATATTCTCTCATTATCTTCTCAAAGTCCCCTATTTTTTCAGCCAAAATTTTTATTTCATTTTTCTGCAATTTTCTCAAATTTAGTCTATCTACTATATTTATTACTTTCTCATCAGTTTTAGTGAGTTCCTTTAATATTTCTGGTATTGCAGCTTTAGTAATTATTCCTTCTTTGTAAACTTCAAAAAGTTCTATAATTTTTTCATCTTTTATTTTTTCGATATCGTACCCTTCTCTTTTTATTGATTTCATTGTTTCTTCTAAAGTTATTGCTAGCAAAACAGGATCAACTTTTTTTGCTAGTTTCAAAAACAAGTCTAATTTTTCAGATCGGATTATTTTATTTGCTAATTCTTTATTTAGCAGTGAATACACTTCTTTCTCGATCTCAGTATACTTCTTAACTTTTAATTTTGAATACATTTCCATATCTATTTTTATACTAGGAACATCTGTCTCTGGATAAAGTCTTGAAGCTCCAGGAAGAGGTCTCATGTATTCGCTCTTTCCATCTACAAGCGCATGTCTTGTTTCTTCAGGTATTTTTGTCAAGTAAGCTCTAGAGAAAATTAGACTTAATGCTTTCTTTGCATTTTCGTTTCCAATCGCTAGAACAAAACAATCCTCCTCTTCCTTTTTAATTCTTTTTTCTAATTCATAAATTTCTTCTCCAAACCCATATTTACTAAGATTTTCATCGCTGTGAATAATACCTCCTATGCCAACAGATCTTGCATATCCTACCAATTCGCTTCCATATCTATATCCTGGAAAGATTTCTTTACCAAGTATACCATTCATTCCACGTAGTAGTAGACAAAAAACTTTTTCACCTCTCCAAACACTTTCTCTTACGAATCTGCATCCAGTGTCCTTAAAAATATCTGTAACATCATAAATTTTTTCTTCAATTTTTTTATTAACTTTTTTTATTTTATTTAATCTTTCTTCAATTATTTTACATATTTCCATTAATCCTATTTGTCTTTTTATTTCGTTTTCTACAACATCTTCTATTAAGTTAAGGTCCTGGACCCCCTTTATCTCAACTCTTGCCCCATTTTCAACGGAAATATTGACATCTTGTCTAATCGTTCCTATACCTCTCATAGCTACTCCTGCAATTCTAAGAGCTAGTCCTATTCTTTCAGCAACTTCTTTCGTTTCTTTCCCATTTTTCATTTTTGGTTCTGTAGCAATTTCAATTAGCGGAATACCGAGCCTATCTAATCTAAAAACACCAGTTTCTGCCCTTTCAATTTCACCTAGTATCCCTGCACTTTCTTCTTCTAAACAAATAGTAGGAATTTTCACTCTTCCAAAACTAGTTTCAACAAATCCATTCATTCCAATGATAGCTGTTCTTTGAAATCCCATAGGAGTGCTTCCATCGATTACAATTTTTCTCATTACATGAACTTCGTCTACAACTTTTGCATCAAATATTTTACAAATCTTAAGTGCAATTTCTAAAGCATCTTTATTTATTTCGTGCGGTGGTTCCTCATCACAGCACACATCGCAGACAGTATTTTCATATATCTGATATACAAATTCTCTATCTCTAAGCTGCTCAAACTGTGCTGCTACGTCTATCTTCCCAAGCTCACTCGGAACTGGGTGTAATTTTCTTCTAATTTCATAGATTTTGTTTTCGCTACCGTAAGTAAGACAGTTGCAAAATAATTTTCTTTTTGTGTTTAGCCTTTGATGGATTTCAAGACCTACTTTTACTTCCATACGACCACACTTCTTTCAGTAATTTCTCCAGCAATATTAGTCTCCATGAATTTTTTTATTTCTTCCAATTTTTTGTATCTTCCAAGAGCTATCATGAGTTTTACTAATGCAACTTCAGGAGTAAAATCGCACAAATTTCCAATAACACCAGCTTTTAACAGCTCTCTGCCACTTGCATATACATTTAAATTTATCCTTCCAAATATAGTCTGTGAGGAAATTACTACTGGAATTTCCGATGATATTTTTTTTATTTCCTGAATTAGATAATTTGGTACGTGTCCAAGTCCTGTACCAGCTATTACTATTCCATCATAATCTTTTGCAAAAGAGATAATTTCTTTCTTTATTCCGGGATGTATGTAAATTAAACAAACATTTGGATTTATTCTTTTATCGATACTTAATTTTTCACTATTTCTTTTTTTATATTCATTTAAAATTTCTATTTTTTCATTTTCCCAATATACTTTAGCTATTGGATTGTCATTTACGCTTTTAAAAGCGTTTCTCCTTGAAGTATGAAGCTTTCTTACTTTTGTACCGCGATGGAAGTAGCAATAATCATCATTTATTGATCCATGCATACAAACTCCCACTTCTGCAATATCACTTTCTGCGATTATAATAGAAGAGAGGAGATTTCCATAATTATCGCTAGATCCCCTATCACTACTTCTTTGAGATCCAACGAGTACAACTGGCACAGGAGTTTTTAGCATAAAAGACAATGCAGCGCTAGTATAATGCATTGTGTCTGTTCCATGAAGTATAATTATACCTTTTGCCCCTTTTTTTATTTCATCGTAAACTTCCTCAGCTATGCTAACCCAGTGTTCCGGGGTCATATCCTCTGAAAAAATATTGAACAAATTTTTAACAAAAATATCCTTTTCCTTTAGTTTTGGAAAAGATAAAATTAAATCTTCAGAAGAAATTGATGGATAAACAGCGCCAGTTCTATAATCTACTCTACATGCTATAGTACCTCCGACACCTAGTATTCCAATTTTTCCTTTTAAATTTTTTTCTTCTTCTTTTACTTCTTTTTTCTTTTTTCCTTTTTTTTCTTCAGTTTTCTCGATTAATTCTACGGACACAATATTCTTTACATTTATCCCTATATTGTATCCATTATCAAGTTTTAGTACTAAATTATCTATATTGATCTCATTCCTTGGCATTAGAATTCCAGAATAAGAAAAATCTTTAGTTATTACTTTTATTCTATCTCCTACTTTTATGCCTTTTTCTTCGAGTAGACTTAAAATTTTTTCTGAATACATGAAAAAAAATAGCTGAACAAAATTTTTATTTTTTACCTCTATTGTTCTCCACTACAGTTTTACTGTACTAGCTTTCCAATTATTGCAATTAAACTATAAAAAGTATCTAGTATTGATGGGAACAATAAAATACCATTTTTTGTAGCTTTTATATCTCCAACCAAATTTGATTTCACAGTTATATTCAATATTTCTTCATGGCTAATTAAATCGCTAGATTTTGATATTATCTTTAATTTTGGTTCATATCTTTTTTCTTCATCGGAAACAAATTCATAATATGTAGAGATTTCCTTTCCAGCTGGAACATATACATATTTTTTCTGTAAATATTCTGGCATTAATAATCCCTCAGAAGAAATTTCAACAACGTCACTAGCTTTGCCAGTATTAGTTATGGTAATTCTTACCCTAGCAGGTTGTCCTACTCCTACTTCAATTTCCTTATCTAATATGTTATATAAAATAACATTTTTATCTACATCAACTGTTACAAAGAAAGTTACACTGCCAAGTTCTTGCTGTTTAGTTTCATCTTCCTCAAGTCTCATTGTTATAGTATACCTTCCGTCTCTTGCATTTTTTGCTGGCTTTATGGTAGCTTGCATGTAAGTAGCCATTTCTTTAGAATTGTATCCTTCCCATCCTTCAGGAACGCTAACGACTCTTAATATTTGCCAAGTACCTCCTTTTCCAAATTTTCCACCAGTTCTTGCTTTACCATAAACAGTTATATAAAGAGTTTGCCCTGGACCAATTTTTCCAAGATAAACGTTTTCTCCATCAGTTACATTTCTTTCGATAGGTTCCAACACTTCTGCATACATAGCAAGATAAACATTCACCAGTAAAAAAATTAGAAAAATGGATAATTTCAATTTCATTTTTTGCATGATTAAATTTTTCATATATTTTTTAAAATTTGCGTTTCTTATTTCTTCTTTCCTATCCCTATTATCTTTCATATTTCTTCATATTTCTTCATATTTCTTCGTATTCTTCACTCTGTTTAATTCCTCTTTCCTCTTCAACGACAACCGTTTTATATTTTCCTGGAAGTTTAGATTTTGCTCTTCTACAAGCTTCTAAGGCATGATGCAAATTTTCTTTTTTAATATATATTGAGAATACTATTGTTCCTTTGTAAATTCTTGCAGCTCTGTCGCTAGGTTTCCCCCAAGCATGTTTCATACCTTTCTGTAATCTATCAGCACCAGCCCCAAATATCATTTTTACTTCCCTAATTATATGATGGGGAAAAATTCTTATGAATAAAAAGTAATTTCCAGACAACTCTCTTTCTAAATATTTATTTGCAGCTTGTCTACAAGCCTCTAATGCATTATCCCTAGCTTGAACATCTTCAATAGCCACTAAGTCAACCCTTCTGTCATAATATTTATTTGGATCACCCATAGCCGTTACTTGTAGGGCGTTATGTGGCATAGCTTTTATATAGCTTTTTCTTGGATTTTTCTTAGAAAACCTAGTCCAAGCTGGTTTTTTAATTTCCCTACATGTTCTAGCAGGTCTCAGCGGCATATTAACA
>CAZFGC010000096.1:0-5078 GCA_964518285.1 Microcaldota archaeon | reverse complement strand
CTTTATTTTTGTTATCCATTTTCCAGTAATTAAAATGGATTCATGTATATGCCCATGGAGAGTTAATGGTGGTTGATACCTTTCAATAAAATTCCTAACGGACTCGCTTCCTAAATCTCCAACTGCACCGACACTTATTTCCGTTTTAGATGGAGGGGTATGGATTACATAAATAGTTCTTTTTGGGTCGATTGCTATTTTCTTGAGATAATCATACAAGTTTTTATCTTCTGTCTCAAAATTTGTTCCAAATGGTGTATAAGGTATAAAAGCACAGCCCGCTATTAAAAGGTCACCAATTTTATGAACCCTCATATGCAAATTTTTTATTACTTTATTTCTCTCAGCTACATCTAAAATGTTTAAGTCAAACCAGTCGTCATTTCCTGGGAGGAGATAAAAGTTAACTTTATTTTCACTTTTAAATAATCCTATCTCCAATAATAGTTTTTTAATTAAGGCATTATGTGCTATTTTAAATTCTTTTATATATTCCTCTATTGAAGAATTTGTGCCATTTAGTTTTTCATGGATTTGCTCAGCTACGTCTATACTCCCTACTATGTCTCCTCCAATTATTACATTTTTGATCTTTCTTTCTTTTACATTTTTAAATAGTTCTTCAACGAATAATTTATCTCCATGAATGTCAGTGACGTAAATTACCTTCTTATTTGAAGTAACTTTATTTCTCATGTTTTCGGTTATTAATTACCAATTAATAATTTATTTTTTTCGCTTATGAGTTGTATACAGTAAAAATAAATAACGATAACAAAAGATATAGATGAAAATAGATATAGATGAAAATATAAATGAGAAAAATATAGATATCGCAATAAGGACACAACAGAAAGTTTTTATTTCTTTTTACGAGAGCTGAATATGAAAAAGAAAAGAGAAAGTCTAATATCCTTCTCGTCGTTGGTTCAAGCATTTACGCCCACTAGAAAAATATACAGAAAAATTAGTAAAGCTACTGCTCCCCTTAGGATAACCGGAATAAGACCAACGTTAAAAGGTTATACTTTTAGAAGAGCTAAGCTTTCAAAAGTAACACAAGTTCCTACAGTGGGATTTGTTAAAGATACTATCAAAAAGCTACTAGGCAAAAATAAAGAAGGGAAAAAAATAAAGAAGGGAAAAAGGTGAGCAAATAATAGAAAATTTAATCGAAAATCTAAAGGAAATTGGAATTAATCTTGTCATTACATATGGATATCTAGGACTTTTTTTGATAGCGTTCTTAGGGACATCTATAATTCCAATACCAGTTGAAATAATAGCATTTTTTTCTGTAGGAATTTTAAAGAATCCAATAGCTGTTGGGCTAGTTGCAGGGACTGGATCTGCACTAGGGAGTTGTATAAATTATTTCATAGGTTTCGGGATTAGAACTGGAATATATGAGAGATTTGGGAAAAAAAGAGTTAAGTGGGCTAAAAGTTTTTTCAAGAAATATGGGTTTTTTGCGATAGCAATAGCAGCATTTGTACCAACTATTTCTGATTTGTTCATGTTACTTTCAGGATTTATGAAGTACGATTTGAAAAAGCACATAATTGCAAATTTTTTTGGTAGGATCCCGAGGTTTTTGATAGTTTCGCTAGTTGCTGCAGAGGTTTTTAAAATTTTCTAAAAGTTTATGAGTGAAATCACAAGGTTTTTTCAAAAGTTTGTGAGTGAAATCACAAGGTTTTTAAACCCCCTTTACATTCAGAAATTTTTATGGAAATAGAATTCTTGAAAAGGATAATTGAAGATCAAAGAGAAGAAATAGAAGAAAAATTTGCCAGCGAAAAAATAGTTGAAAGGGAGCTTGTTGAGTATGGAAAGAGATTTCTAAAGCATCCAAATATTCTTGCCATACTTGGAGTAAGAAGATGTGGAAAATCTATTCTTTCTTTTATTCTAGCTAGGAAAGTTGGAAAAAAATTCGGTTATGTAAATTTCGATGATGAAAGACTTATAAGAGTTAAAACTGAGGATTTGGATAAAATACTCCAATGTTTCTATGAACTTTATGGAGAAGATGTAGATTTGGTTATTTTAGATGAAATCCAAAACGTTTATGGGTGGGAACTTTTTGCTAATAGATTGAGAAGGACAAAAAAAGTTATATTAACTGAAAGTAATTCAAAATTACTAAGCGGAGAATTAGCTACACATTTAACTGGCAGACATATAGATATTATTTTGTATCCATTTTCTTTTAAAGAGGTCTTAGAGTTCATACCAAACATTTATTCGACTAAAGATATAACGAAGGTGCGAAAGAAGTTAAAAGAGTATGTTCAAAGTAGTGGTTTTCCTGAAGTAAGGACTTTTGGACCAAATGTGGTAGTAAAAATTTATGAAGATATAATAAACAAAGATTGCATTAGAAGATATAAAATAAAAAACGAAGAATCTTTTAGGGAGCTAGCTAGCTATTTAGTTTCGAATTTTTCTAATGAATTTACCTATTCAAAACTTTTGAATATATGTAAAATAAAAGATGTACACACAGTTAAAAATTATGTTAATTACTTGAAAGAAGCATATCTTATAATTGTTTTAGATAGATATTCTCCAAAACTCAAGCAACAAATACTTGCTCCAAAAAAAGTTTATAATGTAGATCATGGGCTTTGTAATTTTGTAAGCTTTAGGATATCGAAAGATATTGGAAAAATATTCGAAAACATTGTTTGCGTTGAGCTAATGAGAGAAAAAACCATAAATTATGATATGGAAATATATTATTGGAAAGACTACCAACAAAATGAAGTTGACTTTGTGGTCAGAAGAAAAACGAAAGTAGATAAACTTATACAAGTATGCTATGATGTTGAAGAGAAAAAAGAAAAAGAAGTTCGCTCACTTATCAAGGCAAGTAAAGAATTAAAATGCAATGATTTACTAGTAATAACTAACGATTATGAAACTGAAGAGAAAATAAATGAGAAAAAGATAAAATTCGTTCCTCTATGGAAATGGTTGCTAGTTAAAGGCTAGTAGAAGGCCTAGAATCCATTTTTCATTTTTATTTTTTCATTTTTATTTTTCATTTTTAGTTTATCTTAACTTCGAGAACTCTAAAGCTTGTTCATACATGTAAATGTTGTTAAAGAGGACATAGGATTCCTTGAAATTTTTTGCCAGGCTTTTTACTTTTTTGAGCTCTTCAGCTGAAAATTTGTAATTATACATTGTCGGTTTCCCAAATCCATGAAGTCTAAAATACGCAATTTTTTGCCAAGGGTAAGAGTTTCTAAGAGGGTCAACACAACAAATTATATCAAGCTCTTCGCAGATCTCTTTTATTAAATCCACTTTTTTCCACCAGTCACCGCGTGGTTCCCAAGCAAAAATTAATTTGCCTCTATTTGCTTTCATGAAAAATTTTCTAATATTCTTTACATTTTCTTCGATGGGCTTAAATCCTGCAGGAGATTGAAAAAGTAGGATTTTTGCCTCAAGAGCACTGCATATTTCCTTCATTTTGGAATAAATTTCCAAGGATTTTCCAGCAAATTTATCTATATGCGTAATTTGTTGAAATGCTTTTACAGTAAATTCAAAATTTTTGTTTATTTCTCTAGCTTCTGTAAGCCACTTCTCAGCTGTTTTTACTTGAGGAATTTTATAAAATGTAGAATTAATTTCTACAAGATTAAATTTAGAAGCATATGCTGATAGCACAGACTTAAACTTTTTTCTCCAGCTATCTCCATAGTATTGGCTTGGCCTAAAATAACTATAACCACAGCATCCGACTTTTATCACTATCTCGCCTCTCTGTTCCTCTCTATCTTTCCCATCGTTTCATACTAATAATAAAACGAAAATATTAAAACGAAAAATATTTATACTAAGCGACATAGATATTCATATGTTGCTTAATGCAATACACAAGGGGATAGCTGAAGAAATAAATAAAAAAAGAAAATTACTCAGTAAGTTTGAAAAGGCGCATGAAAGAATTTATAAAAGGTTAGAGCATCAAATTGAAGTAGAAGCTAATATCCATTCAGCAAGAATAGAAGATGAGAACAGTTATACAAAAAATTTTATGACGAATAAAAGTAATAAAAATGTATTAAAAAGCTTTAAGAATATACAAGCCGCCTTTACGTTCGGCTATTCCAATTTCAAACCAGGTTATGTAGATGAAAATTTGATTAAGGGAATAGCTAGGATAGTTGAAAGTATAAATAGCGATTACAGATTGGTTGGTGTCAGACCAAAGGGTGCTATCTGGACTCCTCCTTATCCTGGAAAAATAAGATACGAGATGGACTTGTTCTTAAAAGAGTTAAATTACTTGCTATTTCTATCAGAAGATGAAAAAAAGAAAGGAAATTATATTCCTGCAGTAGAAGCCGCGATATTTTCTCATCTCCATTTAGTGAGAATCCACCCATTTGAAGATGGAAACGGAAGAACTTCAAGAATTATTCAAAACATAATTCTAAGATATTATGGATTTCCTCCACCAGTGATTTATAATGGGGAAAAATTATTTTACTGCGATCTTTTGGAAAAAGCAATTGTCGGATACAGAGACAGAATCGGAATACATCAGCCTTTCTTATCAAGAGAAGAAATTATATTTTATAATTACATAGCCGAGAAGATAAATTTGTCTTTAGATAAAATTTTAAATTTATAAGCAAACCACGGACTTACGATAGTATGTGTATAGTATGCAGTATGATATGATGATATTATGATATGGAAATTACTAAAATATTTGAAACATGATGAAAAAGAAAGTTGGTTCCGCAAGCCAAGTGAAAAATCAGAAGATATAATGAAGGTCAATTCGGAATTAGAGAAATTTAAAATTTTAACAAGAGAAGTAACTAAAAATAAGTACCTTCTTAAGCACTACCTGGCATTTATTTTCATGATGAATGAAGAAAATATCTCACTTTTGAGATTTAGTTGTGAATTCGAACCTAGTTTTTCAAATGTTCTTTCTGAAATCATTAAAATTTCCGATAGAGAAGAAGATTATATAAGATCTAAAAAATTAAAATTATTCATCAAATCTGTATTCGAAACTATAAAAGATAAAAAATTTATAGAAAATA
>CAZFGC010000095.1:0-2802 GCA_964518285.1 Microcaldota archaeon | reverse complement strand
AGGAATTATATATAAAATTTTACCATTTTTAGATGCAAAAAGAATGGAAAGAGAGAAAAAATTAAAGGAAATAGAACAAGAAATAGAAAATTTAGATAGAAAGGCAAAAGAAATTTTGGATAAAGAAGAAATGAAGAGATTTTCCGTAGGGATATTTTTGAGCGAAGATGAACATAAGATACATGATGAATTGCAAAAGGAATTACTTGAAATAATGAAGAGGAAAAGGGAATTAATTGAAAATAAAAAACTACTTCAAAAGTAATATTCTCTTTTTGATACTTTCAACTTTAGCCTTAATTTTTTCAAAATTTTTTCTAGCTAGAGAAACATAAGGCAAAGCCTCTTTTTTGTATTCTTTTTTCTCGTCTAGCAATTCTTCAATATTTTTCATATCTTCAAGCAATTTCTCAGATATTTTCCCTATGGCTTCTATATCAAAAAGTAAAGTTTGCTTATAGACTCTCGTAGTATCTATTGGTTGGATTGGCGCTTCAGTAATCTCAGGAGTTACAATAGGAGTAGTAAGGATCGCAGACGTAACTTTTTTCAGAGCCTCTTTTTGCTTGAATTCTCTAATAGTTTTTCTTACCCATTTTCTCAAAGTAGCTATGGGAAGAACTTTCATTTTTTTCTTTTTCATTATTTTTTCTCTAAGTTCGATTAGCCTTTCCTTGTTTAATTTTACCTTTTTATGTCTTTCAGCGTATTCTAAAATTATTTTTTTAATTTCATCATCGATTTTCATATGATCAGCATTTCATAACAGCATTTCATAAACATTTCATAAACTTTGTTGACAGCAAAAATGATTGTCGAAAAAAATATAAATTTTTTTATACAAATTTCTTTATACACAAAAGGGAAAAAACGAGAAGGGGTGATAACATGGTAGAGAGTCGGATCTGTGCGAAGAGAAAGAAGAAATGTAAGTGAAGAAAAAATAAGCAAAATAAAAGACAGAATAAAAGACAGAATAAAAAACAAAAATCTCGGCGAACAAATTATAAAAAACAAAATAAAAGACAAAATAGAGGACAAAAATCTAATTTTGGTGTCTAATTCAATTTCGGTTAAGCGTATCCCATTAGAGTGCGATTTTGAGGAATACTTGAAAGAGCATCATGGAGGATCCATTTATAGAGACGCTACTGGCGAAATCTACTATACAAGAGACATGTGCGACGTTGGCGATGGTAATGGAAGGGTAATATTAAAGTCTAATAACTCTCTAAGAAGCTCGGTGGAAATGAAATTATTAGGATATAAAGTAGTTGAGGTTAAGATTAACGATCCAATACTACCTTGCAGCCAACATCCAATAACAAAAAAAGCCCAAGAGATTGTAGATTTATTTTATTCCCTCCTCGAGTAAAATTTCATTAATTTCATCAAAGCCTATAGCGCAGCCAGCAAATTTGGTAGCATAAAGAGCAGCTTTGAATGCATCTTTTTCTAGTTCTCTAAATTTTTTGAAGTAATTTTTTTCATAACTAAGAGCAACGATTTCAGAACTTCTTATGAAATTTATATTTTTGGTCATCTCGATTATTTTACTGTGGGAATATTCATTAATATTTAGCTCAGTATTCAACTCTTCTGACAAATGTCTTCTCAGACCTTCAATATTTTCTACAACAGTCCTAGTCGTACGTTCATCTATTAAAATGTAGTTTATTTTATTTTCAATAGCAGCCGCTAAAATTTCGGCCTCACCCAAATGTATTAAATGAATTGGTTTTTTCGTTTTCTTTTCTACTAAAATCGAATTAAAATATGTTAAAATTTCATAAGTATTCTTTTCGCTTGGGCTAACAACTTCGAAGATTTTTTCGTTTAAAGCTCTTTTTAATCTTACTGCTGACAACGAATATGCAGGTATCCGCAATGGCTTTTCTATACATTCATTAACTACTGAAGGGGTCAAGTATATTTTTCCCAAGTCTTTTCTTAATATTATCAAACATCCAATTAATCCTGTCGTAGAGAGAGAAATCAAAGAGCTGGAATCGCAAATTAACACCCTATCACTCTCAATTATTTTCTTTTTATTTCTTTTTAATCAACTTTATTTTTAATCAACTTTATTTCTTTTTAATCAATTTTCTTGCAATTCTCAATCGTTCCCCTCCAGAAATTGTTCTACCAAACCTGTCTGCGAATTTTGTTCTGCCACTGTAATTTAAAACATCACCGATTTGTGCTCCAGTCATCAAAACAGCTGTTTCTAGAGAAAATCCTTTAGCATAAAGGATAGAAGCTATTTTTGTTTTGCCTTTTTCTTCTACATCAAAAACATACCTACTGTCCTTTTCATCAATCCCCCTAATTACTTTAATTATTTCGTTCAATGAATTTGATGCTAGGTCAAATTTTTTTTCGCTTGCAAATTTTATAGCTTCCCCTAGATATTTGCTAGATTTGCTTATTATTACATCTAGTTTTCTCTTGAACCTTGGCTTTTGAATTACCTTTGATAATAAGTAAGCCACTAAAGAAATCATAAAAAAAATCTTATTTTCTGTTTTTGAAAAAAATAGTGTAGATTCTTCGAAGATATTCCTTAATCTTGTAGGGTTATTTATATTTTTGGTCATACCATATAAAAAAGATATCGCCTTTTCTTTTTCTTGCATCTTCCCCCTAAAGATAGATTTTTAAATCTTTTCTTTTATATCATGATAGTATCATGATATATTACAAAAGAAACCTTTGATTGTGTAAAAAGGAAAAGATTATAAAACTTGTGATCGGATGGAGGAGAAAAAATTCATCGAAAAAAATGAAAAAATAAATGAAAAA
>CAZFGC010000094.1:0-4512 GCA_964518285.1 Microcaldota archaeon | reverse complement strand
TTTTTTATTAATTTCTTCCTTCCTATAAATTCCGAGGGATTCTAAAGTAGCAATAGCATAGTTGTCCTTTATTACTACTTTTCCATCTCTTACTTCATGTGGCAATAGTATTTTCTCTAATAAAATTTTTTTACTTTCATCATAATAAACGGAGATTTCTTTTAACTTTATACTGATTTGTGATATATCTATTTCATATTTTGCTTCGTAATTTTTTAACCAAGAGAATAATGTTTTAATTTCATTAGCATTTAAATTATTCCAGAAGAAAGTCCATTTTGGGTGGAGAGGGATATTTAACTTCCTAGAAATTTTGAATGAAAATTCAGAGTCTTTTTCGCAATTAGTTTTTATTTCATTAATTATTTCTGTAACAGTTAAATTTTGTTTATTTAAAACTTTTTTGATTTCTTCGATTTCTGTTTCATCCTTCTTTAAAATTTCTCTTTTAAGTTCCTGTATCCACCACTCTTCACAATATCCTGCTGGTAAAAGAGGATGGTTGTTTTTTAGGAAATCTCCATAAGTTATTAAAATATCTCCTATAAACAATATTTTCTGGATTTCATCTTTTAGCTTTATAGCTTGTTCTATACTTTCAAGTCTTACTACATCACCGTTTTTCAGTTTCACAATAGGTGGTTCTATTGTATCGCATGGAGTTACTATACATCCTTTTCCAGGTCTTTCTATTTTCAGTTGTGTTCCTATTGCTGGGAATTCTAGAAGGGTCATAGCGACAGGGTGTATCCCTTTTGCAGCTATACCTGTTATTCTACTTCTTCCATACCTCAATCTGAACCCTCCAAAAGCAGATGGATGCGAGAAAATTGGACGTCCAGCTATAACTTCGTCTAAATATTTTTCGTTTGCTTTTACATCTTCTTTTTCTTTCTTCTCCTTTGGAACCTTAATTATTTTTTCCAACCAGTTCCAATCGATATTTAGTTTTTGAGAAACAGCGTGAAGTTTTGATGATTTCTGAGCTATTCCTTCACAGAGTACAAGACACATCCCTCCTCTTATCCTATTAGTTGATATCCCTGGAATATTTTTATGTACATCAACCTCAATTTCTTCAGTGGGTTCTCCATCGATCATTACAGGCAAATGTGTGAGAATAATATCAAGCTCTTCTTCAGTAGGTTTATACTGTAGTCTTGCTACTCTCGCGTGGTATATATTAACTTCTTCTATGCATCTTGCTTTTTGTGATTCTGTAATTCTATATTCTGCTATATCAAACATTCTTCTTAAGAAATCAGCAAGAAGAACTGAAAGAGCAACGCTAGTACCTCCAGCAGCTCTTATAGGTCCTGCATACGATACAGCAAGAAATTTAGTTCCGTCAAA
Organism: Microcaldota archaeon; assembly: GCA_964518285.1. Lineage (GTDB taxonomy): Archaea > Micrarchaeota > Micrarchaeia > CABMEP01 > CAZFGC01 > CAZFGC01. The sequence goes on along the minus strand of CAZFGC010000094.1, from coordinate 3,159 downwards.
ATTTTTTCTTATTTCGACTTTAGATATTCCTTCCGTTGGAGCTACTAATATTCCTTCGGTTAAAATGGCGGTTCCTGTACGCAAAGCTTGTTCAATTATTTTTTCCAACTCAGCATCATCTAATTTTTCTTTATTCAATTTTTTAGCTTTAACAAAGTCTTCTACTATTTCTTTCGCTACTTGGAATGCTGCTTTTACTCTATTTTCTTTTTCATATTTTTTAATCTTCTCTGCCACACCTTCTGGACCTACAAGTTTTTCTACTCTTGAAGCTAAATCAGGGGCAATTTTTACTTCTACGAATTCTGAAGGATCTACCCCTATTTTCTTTGCATCTTCGCAAAGCTGGTAAATTTTTATTGTTTCGTCGTTAATCTTTTTTTCAATTTCTTCGAAATTTTTATTTTCCATAATCTCATCATCAAAACTTCAAATGTTCAATCCAACCATCTCTTAAATTATAAACAGGTAAAATACATGGTGTTGGGACGTGTCCTTGTTTTAGCTGAAAATCCGTCTGGCTTTGCCACGTGCCAGAATTTATTATTATTCTATTTCTATATTCAGTAAATGCATTTCTATGTATATGTCCTGTATGGAATATATCTATATCATCTTCTATGAACATATAATCATAATTTTCAGGTGCGATTTCGTTTTTATCGTAAATTGGAGCTAAATTTCTCTTTTTGAGAAGTTGTATAATAGCGCCTTCTGGTTTTGAATAACTTAATCCAGGAATGCTTGAAATCATAGAATCTAGTGAAGTTCCATGGTAAACTAAGACAGTAAAGTTTTCTATACTCAAATAAGCAGGATTACTAATTAAGTGAATATTATCTTTCTCTTCTATAAATTCCTTAAGAGCAGGCTGCGGTTCTGTTTGTCTTACTCCATCATGATTTCCAGGAGCAATGAATATGTGAATATAATCAGGGATTAACTCAATAAACTTCGAAAATATTTTATATTGTTCGTAAATATCTTTTACAACTAGCTCTTTCTCTTGCTTTGGGTATACTCCAATTCCGTCGCAAACATCACCTGCAAAAATTAAGTATCCAATGCTCTCAACAATTTTTCTTTCTCTTTCATTTAACTTTATACCGTTAAGAAATTTTATCATACTATCAAACTCTAAATTGCAGAAAAATCTGCTACCTATATGTGTGTCAGACAGGAATCCAATAGATATATTCTTCTCACTTTTTTTCTTTTCTTTTATCGATAAGTCCGGAAAAATTAGATCTTCTACAATATGAAAGTTTTTTCCGGTTCTTATATCAAACCCTAACACTTCATCGGTTACCAAAGATTTTGCTTTTTCAAAAGCTTCGCTACCTTTTAGTACTAATAGATTGGAAAATCCAGTTTCGTCTTCTATTTCAATTAGTATATTTCCGTTTTTTGTCTCAATTTTTCTATTAACTATTCCTATAACTCTAAATTTTCCATTATTTGAATTAGCGAAATTTAAGTTTACTATCCTGTTATTTGATGGTCTTGATATAATTATTTCTTTTGTTTTATTAAACCTGTCGTTAAAATATCTCACGAAGTCTTCTATTTCTCCTTTGCACCTCGATTTTCCAGTTATATCTTTATCTTTCCAAATTTTGAATTCAGGACTATATTCTTTTGCCACAGGATTAAAATCAGAAGCTCTTTTTATTTCTATGAAATCAGGGATTTTTATTTCTTCATTAATTTCTCTGAGTAATGATTCTGTAAGTAATATAATTTCTTCATTTCTTGCTTTATTTTTGATCTTTTCTATAATTTCAAAAATTTCTTCATCACTTTTCAAAATTAATTCATCTAAAATTTCAGGTTGGATAGCTATTCCACTTTCAAAGAAAACATTTACTACTCTATTAATTCTATTTTTCTCCATTTCATCTAATTTATAACTGGCGTCCAATGTCTCACATTATCCTTTTATCATCCTTTTATCTTTTTCCTTTACTTAATAGTTTCTAGTAAAGATAATATGTTCCATACCATCGTTCTAGCACTTACTGGAAGGTTTACGTCATTACTAATTTCAGTTATACTATAAATCGCGGATCCTGCTCTTATAGTGGGATCTCCTTTTTCAGACAATCTATTCTTAGCATCCTCCAACGCCTTCTTTACATTTTTTGGGACTTTTGGATCTTCTAATAACAAATTGATCAGTTCTATTATTTGAATAATTTTCTTTTCTTTTTCTTCATTTTTTTTCCTTGGCATATTATCCCTCCCAAGCGGGCCCGGTGGGATTCGAACCCACGACCATCTGCTTAGAAGGCAGCCGCTCTGTCCAGGCTGAGCTACGGGCCCTCATTTTATTTTTATCGTGTTTCATTCATTTTCATTCTTATTTATTTCCATTTTTCATTCATTTTCATTCTTGTTTTATTTTTATTTTATTTTTATTCTATCTTTTTAATTTTTTTATTCTATCGAATCGATGGCACAACTGTACATCTGTAATGTAATTAATATATTTAAAATTGTTCCTATCAGGAGGACATTTACAAAGCCTATTATTTCAACTATGTTTGAAAATAGAAGAGGTAATATCATTATTATTAGTACTGCTGCGTCTCTTGTTATAATATAAAATGCTTTCTTACTTCTTCTTTTCATTTCATCTTTTGAATAAGCTTTGAAGATTTCATCGCTTACAACTATTTGTGCATCTACTGATGTACCCACTATCGCAAAGAGACCAGCAATTCCAGCTAAATCAATAGTTCCTATACTCCCTATAATACCTATTAAAATTAACAACTGACACACAGGAGTTAAAATTAATATAAATAAAAATTCTGGTCTTCTATATCTTGCCAAAGTAATTAGCATAACTAAAACATAAGCTATTATTAAACCAATTACTGAATAAGTCAAGAAGTCTTTCCCGAGAGAAGGAGGAATAGTAATTATGCTTCCAAGCGATAGTTTTACGGGTATTGCTCCACCGCTTAAGATACTTTTTATCTTTTTCATTTGGTTTATAGCATACTCTCTTTTTTCTTCTGGAGTTTTTCCAATAGCGCTTCCTTCTATTCTGAACATTTGTCCTACTCTTCCAGTAGCCAAATTTTCACTTAAAGTTGGTGATGAAAGGAGACCTACCGCTGGCCATTCATCAACATAATTTTTTATTTTTCCTTT
>CAZFGC010000093.1:0-1742 GCA_964518285.1 Microcaldota archaeon | reverse complement strand
CACATTCTATAACTTTCTTCACGTAATTCCACAATACAGTTCTCTTCTTCAATTTTCTTTATCTCAAAATCAGGATCTTTCACTTTAATATCAAGATTCTTAAAATGTAAGAACTCGAGCTCACGATTTTCTAATTTTTCTCTGTATTCGGGGTATTTGGTGAGGACACGAGAAGCAGGACCAAAACCAAGACGTGCAAAAGATTGGCCGACTTTCTCCCTGTCTGAGAGTGAAATTGTCATATTTAAAAAATAATCTTTTTAAATATTAACTTTTACAGTTAATTTTATGGAAAAAGAAAAAGATAAATTAAAAGAAAAAGTAAAGAGAGTTTTTAGAAAAATAGTGTTGGCAGGATCGATATTAACATCTTCTTTGACTCCTTCCTATCCCGCCGCTATGTACTATGCGAAGTATTCAAAGGAGGCATTTCCTAATTATAAGTACGAAGTTAGTCTCATCGAGAAAGGTGACGAATACAACAGAAGGCTTTCATCCGAAGATTATATCTACTATAAAAAGGCAAAAGACTTAATCGAAAAAAAGCATAGAAAAATAGGAGAAGGTAAAGATATACAATTAGATTTCTTAAGAGTTTATTCTGTCTATGCCATGGCAAGAGCCCCTCCCGAACCCGAATACGCAGAACCTTATCTATTAGAAGCAAAAGAATTAGCGAAAAAATATTATGAAATTTGGAAAAATCCAGTATTTTTGGATTTAGAAGTTACCATACTGGAGAATTTAGGACATATATATTTCGTTACGGCTGAATTTGTAAGAAATGGAGATAAGTGTATCATCTTACTTAATAGTCCAACTTCCGACTTTGAGGAGATAGAAAAAACTAGACTTCTTAGTGATCCTCATAAGATAGGAATTGTACGCTCAATGTATCCTGTAGGAAAAATAATAAATTCAAAAAACTTCACAGAAATTTTATACTATTACGAAATTGCAAAAAAATGGTACGAAGAATACTTAAGATTCTACAAGGAAAGTGGCTTAGAAAAAATAGTTAAGGATTATCCTGTAGCAGCTGAAGATTACAAAGAAAGAAACGAACGTGTCTTATCCCACCTCAAAATCATAGATGAAATTCTCTCAAAATACAAACCAGATTATAAAAAAGAAGAAAAAGTAGAAACTAAAGAAGAGAAAAAAGAAGAAGAGAAAAAAGAAGAAAAAATAAATTGGAAAGAATTAGGAAATAGAGATATTCAAGAAGGATTATAATTCATTTATAGAACGCATGACCGAAAAGCTTTTAAAAAATAAAAGAAAATATACATTCATGCCAGATCATAAAGAGTTTAAATTACAAAGGACGTCTGACTCACCATGTATTTTTAATTTACTATCTCACAAACAATGTGCAGAGGTAAGAACCGTTTTTCACCTCTCTCTTTGGCTTTTTTTCTTTTTTTCTTTCTTTTTCGTAAAACTTAAATCTTTTTCGAATTTTTGTTTTCCATGGGGCTTGTTTTGGAAAGTTTGTGTATGCCTATAGAACAACAAAAGATAGAAATTGTGGAAAGAAAGGGAAAGGGACATCCGGATACGATATGCGATCTTATTGCGGAAGAGATATCAAATTCTCTTTGTAAAGAATATATGAAAAAATTTGGTAGGATTTTACATTATAACGTTGATAAGTCTTTGCTTGTTGCGGGAACTGCTGAGCACAGGTTTGGTGGAGGGGAAATAACTTCTCCGATGCTGCTTGTAATAGGTGATAGGGC
>CAZFGC010000092.1:0-1752 GCA_964518285.1 Microcaldota archaeon | reverse complement strand
TATTCTTTCTATTTTTTTATTTGTGAGACTTTGGGAACAGATATAGGAGATTTATTTGATAAGAAAAAGATAGATTTCGAGTTTCTATCTGGTAGGAGGATAGCAATCGACGCCTACAATATAATCTATCAGTTTCTTTCTATAATAAGACAACCCGATGGTACACCACTTGTTGATAGAAGGGGAAGGGTCACCTCCCATCTTTCAGGACTATTTTATAGAAATGTAAAACTTTTAGAAAACGATATAGACTTGATATATGTATTCGACGGAGAACCACCAATTTTTAAAGAAAAAACTTTAGAAGTAAGGAAGGAAATAAAGGAAGAAGCAGAGAGAAAATTAAAAGAAGCAATTGAAAAGGGAAAGATCGAAGAAATAAAAACCTACGCCCAGGCAACTGCAAGAATAAATGAAGAAATTATAGAACAATCAAAAAGACTTCTAGATGCGATGGGAATAAACGTCGTCCAGGCTCCAAGCGAAGGAGAGGCACAAGCAGCTTATCTTGCATCTGCAGGCTATGCATATGCAGTTTGTTCCCAAGATTATGACTCGTTACTTTTTGGCTCCCCAAGATTAGTTAGAAATCTTACTATTACTGGAAGGAGAAAACTTCCAAGGAAAGATATTTACATAGAAGTCGAACCAGAAATGATAGAATTAAATCAAATAAAAGAAAAAAATATAGATAGGAAAAAATTAATCTGGATTGGAATACTTGTAGGCACTGATTATAATGAAGGAGTGAAGGGAATAGGTGTAAAGAGAGCCTTGGAAATAGTAAAGAAGGCAAATTCATTAAAAGAAGCATTTCAATTAGCAAAAGGAGAATACTCAGAGCTAATTGAAGAAATAGAAAATTTCTTCCTCAATCCTCCAATTATAAAAGATATACATCTCGAAAAAAAGGAAATGGACGAAGAAAAAGTAATGAAACTTCTTTGCGATGAATTTGATTTTTCAGAAGAAAGAGTAAGAAACGCACTTGCAGAATTCAAAAAATCACAAAAAAAGAAGGGACAAAGTAAACTAGAAGATTGGTTCTCATCCTAAGTGAAAAATTTGAAGATACCAACTCCTTTCGCTAAGGATATTTTCTTCTCTTCAATATTTTTTATCTTTAAGTTTATCTTACCGATCAAGTTTCGAACTTCCCTCTTAAACAATTCAGGATCCATTTTGCTGCTTGACACGAGATGATTAATTCTAACCCCATCAAGCTCAAATTCACCATATTCATCGAGTAATTTTTTCAGATCTTCTTTTCTACCTCTTTTTATATATTCACAAAGTTCATCACAAATTTGTAAAAATTTTCTTTCTTTTTCATAAAGTTCCATCAACTTTCTGTTGTATTTTTTTATCTCTTTCATCTCTCTTTTTTCACCATTAAATTTCGACAAAATATTTCTCACGATATCAACAATTTTCTGACTTATTCCCTTATCCTTTTTTATCGATTCAATCTTTTTTACAATATCAATATAAACTTCTTTTATTTTTGATAACTTATAAAGTTCATCGTTAACTTCTAAGAAACATTTATCTCTTTCCTTTCTATATTCTGCATCGCTTATCTTTCCTTTTTTCTTCAAAAGTTCGTCAATATATTTTTTTATATTCTCAACTATCTCCTTGTATTCATTCGGTAACCCTTCGCTAATTTCTCTAATACATTTCCTTATTTCAATTTCATCTTTACTTTTTATTTTCTCTTCAAGTTTTTCTATAACCTTCACAACTTTCTTC
>CAZFGC010000091.1:0-1766 GCA_964518285.1 Microcaldota archaeon | reverse complement strand
ACTGAAAAATTTGGTCAAAACAATTGATGAGAAATTTATAATAGTTTGTGGTGGGGGGAAATTATCAAGATATTATCAATCTGCTGCTAAAAAATTTAAAGTAAAAAACAAAGATCTTGATTATATAGGGATTGCTGCTACTAGGCTAAATGCGGAGCTCGTTAAAAGTATATTTAATACTTCCATAATTGGCTTAAAAAAAGAAAAAATTGGTAAAGTATCTATTTCATGCGGATTCGAGCCAGGACATTCAACTGACTACAACGCTGTGATCCTTGCAAAAATTTATGGCGCGAAGGAAGTAATTAATTTGACGAATATAGATTATGTATACGATAAAGATCCTAAACTTCCAGATGCAAAACCTATAGAGAAGATAAAGATAGATGATTACTTAAAGATCGTAGGAGACAAATGGGTTCCTGGAAAAAATGTTCCATTCGACCCTGTCGCTACTAAAATTGCGAAAAAATATAAGATAAAAATAGTAATATTAAACGGAAAAAAGATTGAAAACTTAAAAAATTTTATAAAAGGAAAAAAATTTACAGGAACTATAATTGAACCTTAAATTTCTACTTTTTAGTCTTCTTCAGTTCCTCCTTCTGTTCCCTTTCCACCAGGGGTCGATCCTCCTGTTTTTGGCTTTGCACTTATTATATCATCGATTCTGAATAGCATTTCCGTTGCTTCGCTAGCACTAAGTATTGCTTGTTTTTTAACTTTCATAGGCTCTATTACACCAAGTTTTTTCATATCTTCTATTTTACCATTGAAAACGTCTACTCCATAATTTATTCCTCCTTTTTCACTGTGCTTAGCTCTAAGTGCTACTATTGCATCTATTGCATTCATCCCTGCGCTTTCAGCTAATGTTCTTGGAATTATCTCTAGCGCATCTGCAAAAGCTAATACTGCAAGCTGTTCTCTTCCTCCAACTTTTTTAGAAAACTCTCTTAATCTTTGTGAAAGCTCCATTTCGATTGCTCCTCCCCCATACACATATTTCCCTACTTCTAAAGTGCTAGCTACTGCTCCTATTCCGTCTTTTATTGCTCTTTCAGCCTCATTCACTACATGGTCAGTACTAGCTCTAACTAAAATCGTAACACTTTTTGGATCCTTGCATTTTTCTACAAAAACCATTGCTTCTCCTCCTATCTTTCTTTCTTCAACAAGTCCAGCATATCCCAAGTCTTTTTCACTAAGTTCATCAAGGATAGTAACTATTCTTCCTCCAGTTGCCCTAGCTAATTTCTCCATGTCACTTCTTTTCACTCTCCTTACAGCTAATATCTTTTTCTTCGCAAGATAATGCTGTGCAATATCATCTATTCCTTTTTGACAAAATACTACATTCGCACCAGACTTTGCTATTTTTTCTACCATGTTCCTAAGCATTTTTTCTTCTTGCTCTAAAAATGCAGTTAATTGTTCTGGGCTTGTAATTTCTATTTTTGCATCTGTTTCTGTTTTTTCGATTTCAAGGGCTGCATCTATTAATGCTATTTTTGCATTTTCTACTTTCTTAGGCATTTCTGGATGTACAACTTCTTTATCAATTAAAACACCATCTATGAGAACTGTGTCTCTTACACTTCCTCCCGCTTTTTTCTCTATTTTTATCAAATCTTGATCTACCACTAACTTCTTAACCTCTTTCCCATCTTTTATTTCTTTTTTCTCTTCAGCAACTTTTTTTACAGCATTTACAACTATTTCAGCTAAAAAGTTTTTAAGATCACCAGCAGCTGCTGATTTGGAAC
>CAZFGC010000090.1:0-3348 GCA_964518285.1 Microcaldota archaeon | reverse complement strand
GATCTGCAACGAATCCAAACGCTGATACTATTAGTGTGATTATTCTACTTTCAAGTTCTTTTTTAAATTCTTCTGCCTCTTTTTTTATTCTGCTAAGTTTCTTCATCTTAACACTTCTCTATATTTAATCTTCACTATATTTAATCTCTATATTTAATCTTCAATCTTTCAAGATAAATTTATTTAATTTTTTCTTTGCGTCTTCTCTCTTCTTTCTATGCTCGTTTAGAAACTTCTTCACTCTCTCTGAAAGAATTTTCTTGCATTCACCACATAATATACCTCCGCTTTTGCACCTTTCTTTTATTTCGTTTAATTCTTTATCATCCCACATAAAAAGGACGTTAAAGTAATTGAAAACCATGCAAATTTCTGGTCTACCTCCCTTCTCTTTCTGTTCTTTTAATGTATCCCTCCCTCCAGTAAACGCATTCTTTATTTTTTTATCAACTTCATTGTCACTGTCACTTATGAAAATTGCACTTTCTTTTATCGAAGAACTCATTTTGCCCCCTTTCAAAAGACCAGGTAAAAACATCGACTGAATTGATGCTGGCTTATAAAAACCTAATTTTGGAAGTATATCCCTACTAATCCTAAAGTGAGGGTCTTGATCAACTGCATGTGGAATTAAACAAGGTATATTTTTTCCATACTTTATTGATGGTAAAAATGCGGGGACAGATTGCATGCAAGTAAAAAATATTTTTCCAACATTTGAAGATTCATCAAGTCCAAATACCGCTCTTACCGTTGAAAAGTTTAATTTTTTAGCGACTTTTGCAGCTTCTCTGTACAGCGTCCTTGCATAATCAAAATCTGAAAATATGTATGTTTTATTTTCTTTAAACCCTAGCGCTATTACATCTAAAGCATTATCATAAGCAAAAGAATTTGTATCTTCTATTGATAGATCCTCTTTAAAATAAAATTTTTCATCATCTGTCATTTGAAACCAAAGTTCTACATCAAATTTATCTTGAAGCCATTTCGTTAATATCCAGGGAACTAAATGTCCTAGGTGCGTATCTCCTGAGGGTCCTCTTCCAGTGTATAAAAAGAATTTGTTACCTTTTTCATATTCGTCTAAAATCCAATCCAAATCTCTATGGGCAAAGAAAAATTTTCTTTTTATCAAAGGATGAAGTTCACCAGTATGCTCCTTTATTCTATCAATTAACTTATCATCAATTTTTTTCAAACCAAATTCTTCGATTAATTTATCGTAATCAATTTCTCCAGAAACTTCCCAAGGAGTTACAATGTATTTTTTCTTCATAGAATTTCAACTCGAAAAGAATTTTAAAACTTGCTATCAATTTGAAAAGAATTTAAAGAAAATTACAGAAGAAATGGAAATGATAGATGCAATTATGAAAACTATTTCTCTGAAATAATCCCATAAAGATCCCATTAAGATACCACATAATAAAATAGATATTCCAGTAAGAGTTCTATGGATACCATAAAGACTTGCAATTTTATCTCTTTCAACAATCTCTTGTATATAGTTCTTGGTTTCAACTTCAAATATCCCAAATAGAAATCCAAATATTGCAAAAGACATTAGAAAAATTAAAATTGAATTAATTGAAAACATTATCAAGATTATAGATATTAACGCACTACTAGCAATCAAAATATCTTTGCTTCTGAACTTCATCTTGCTACATAATGCTGCGCCAAGAATGTATAAAAAATTAAATATAAAGGATGAGAGAAAAAGTTCGTTGATAATTAAACCTACATCACTTGCACGCAGATAAAATATGGCCATTATCGGCAAACCTATGTAAAATATAAATGAAAATATTAAAAATGACTTTGTCTTTTCATTAAAATCAAAACTTAATTTAAATTCTACATTTTCTATCTTTCCAGTCTTTCCTGTATTTCGCTCCCTTTTTTCAATCCTTTCTCCTCTATAATCCTTTACGAAAACTATTACTATAAAAACTGAAATCATACCAAAAAGCATAGAAACTACAAATAAAAGTCTAAATAATCCTAAAGTCTCTTTCAAATCCAACGTAAGTAATGAAATTAATAAAATAGTGACTAATGGTCCGACTATTGCTCCAAGAGTGTCTAAAATTCTATGAATAGCAAAACCTTTTCTCGCTTCACGTTTTCCGATTGATTCTGCAATTAATGCGTCTCTCGGAGGATTCCTAATTGCTTTCCCTGCTCTTTCTAAGGTTCTCAAAAATAGAAATCCAAACCAGCTAGTCACAATTGCAAATAATCCTTTCATTACTGCTGAGATAAAATATCCCAATGTTATGATAATTTTTCTTTTCTTTAATTTATCAGATAAATAACCTGAAAGTATACTCAATATATGTTCGCTTGCCTTAGCTATACCTTCTATGAATCCTATGACCAAACCAGATGCTCCGAAAAGTGATAAAAAAATAGGTATTATTGGTGCAATCATCTCTGTGGATACATCAGCAAAAAAGCTAGTTGCTCCCAAGTAATATACGTTTTTCATTCCATTTTTTCTATTTTTTCTATTTTTCTTTTTTTCGACGTTCTCTTCTTTCATTTTATCTTCATTTCTTTACACACCTTTACATTTCATGTTTGTTTGTTCACATGTTCACTTTTGAGTATATTTATTTCTATGCGTCACTATATATCACTTCGCAGCCAGGAGGTTCTGCAAATGAAAGACTCAAAAATAGCTTCAAATAGCCAAGATATGGTATTCTAATTATTTGTTTTCCTCTATAATCCTCCTCACTTACAAGTCTATAAGCAACTGTGTCAAAAGCATCATTATTATCTCCTTTAACTAAAAGATAATATTTTCCGTTCACCTTTATCTTCAAAAATACTCTGTGTATTATATCAAAATTGTATTTTCTTCCATCTATTCCTGTAGGTTGGTATACAATTATATCGTTGGAAAAGTTTTCAAAGTAAGAAATATTTCTTATCTTAACTTCTCTTGTACAAACGGAGTATCCTGCGAATTCCTTTGTTTTTGAATTTAGTCTTTCACACATCCTACATACATATTCTATTACTCCATTTTTCTTACACATTTCATGAGACTTATAGTAAATATCATTAAATTCTTCAATTGAAATTTCTACTTCAGGAGCCACCAATTCACTCATATTTACTTTTTGAATTATGACCATGTCTCCTCTTTCAAATCTTGGTAAAAGGGAGCAAGATACAATAGCACTAATAGGGACAATATTTGTTCCGAGGAGTATCATAAGTATAATCATTATTATAATTGCAAAAAAAGCTGCTTTTCCAATTTCTTTAATTTCTTCTTTTATTCCATGTCTTTTTATTCCTGCAAATATATTAACTATAAAAATAGAGATGAAG
>CAZFGC010000089.1:0-2752 GCA_964518285.1 Microcaldota archaeon | reverse complement strand
AGTAAAAAAATATTTAGAATTTCTATAATTTTCTTTTCTTCTTTTTCTCCTCTTCTCTCTTTTCCTTTTATACCCTTTATACTTTCACTCTGAAAAGTAGATAAGAAAAAAATTTTAATAATTTCAAAAAACTTTTCAATATGAAAGAGAGAATAAAGATTGGTTGTGCTATAGTTAAAGATAACAAGCTGCTATTTGTCAGGGAAAGAGGCAAAAAAGGGTATATACTACCTGGAGGTAAATTAAAAAAAGGAGAAAATGAAATTGATTGCATAAGGAGAGAATTAAAAGAAGAATTAAATGTTTCTTTAATTTCCGCAAAATACTTGTTTACTAAGAAATTTAGAAAATCAGTTTATGATGGCTTACCGGTTACAGTAAAGATATATCTAACAAAAATAAAAGGAGACTTAAATCCCAGCAGGGAAATTGTAGAGTACAAGTGGATAGGTAGAGAAGAAATGAACAAATTCATTACAATGAAAAAAATGAACAACTACAGAGATCTGTTTAAAATATTTTCAAAATACTGTCTTAAGACCGCACTAAGAAGTAGCAAAAAGTTTTAGAATTTCTATAACTTTTTTCCCAATATTTGTCACAAAAACGTCACTTTACGTCGAAAAACGCAATTTCTCAAATACGGTCGTTTATGAGAAGGAAAACTAAATGAATATTTGAAAAAGATTAAATATTTTCAAAAGGAATGTATCCCCAATGCATTCTTTTTTCATACAGAAATATTTCCTCTAAAATTAGTATACTCATTAGAAGGAAAATTGATACTAAATAGTAATCAATTGAGCTTCTTTCAAGTAAGTAATTACAATAGTAATTATAGCAACCAAAAGCAAAAGTTTAGTTTATATTTCTATTTATGAAGTGATAAAGAGTATCTTATTTTTTCATAATTTCATTCCACATGAATTATAGTACCACCAGAAATTATTTGGAATTTCTATAAGTTTATTTTCTTATTCTCTTTCCATCGAAAACATCTAAAAATAATCCATAGTCCTATGACACCTACTGAATATATACTAACAAAAGTTATAAAGAAGGTAATTAAATTCGCTGTAGGATTGTTTCCTGTTGCTATCGTAACCACCATTCCACTAAAAAATCCAGCCATAAAACTTATATGCCGTTGTAAAAGAATTTTTTCCCACCAGCCTTGCCTTTGTTTCATATCTCCACTCGTTTTTTGCACGCTTCTACTTCATTTGGTCTTTCTATAATCATAATAAGTAATAATGATGATTATAGTGAAGTAGGAAAAATGTTAATGTAGTTTGGATAAGATCTACAGTCTGGGCGCTTCTACAGGATACATTGAGGAGTTCAAATTCTATTTAATGGTTCATCCGATGTAAAATATGGTATTTAGCGATCAACCATCGTTGCCTTTGTTTTTCTACTTTATCTTTGCTATAGAAATGCAAAGATTCTAAAAATCTTTGCAGTTGAAATGCAAAGATTTACTTAGTGTAATTCTCAAAAAATTTAAATTTTGTATTTAACTCTTAGTGAGACATTCCCCAGCAATTTTTACTTAGAAGCGAAAATAATTTTCATAAAATAACAAATTTTTTAAATAAATGCAATTTTTCACATGGACAAATTTAGTGAGTTGGCAAGATTCTTTTTTGAGCTTGGAAATCTAAAAAGAGTGAAGAGAAGTGGATGGTGGCTTGCAGGTGTAGAAAATCCAGAAACTATAGCTGAACACAACGCAAGAGCTGCTATAATTGCATATATTCTTGCAAAACTTGAAGGTGCAGATGCAAACAAAGCTGCATTGATGTGTCTTATTCACGATATACCTGAAGTGAGAACAAGTGATATCCATAAGATTGGAACTAGATATATAGATTCAAAATCTGCTGAAAGAAAAGCAAGGGAAGAACAGCTAAAAGGAATGCGTGAATGTTCTGAATTGTTATCTCTTTTAGAAGAATTTGAAGCTAAGAAAACGAGAGAAGCAATAATTGCAAAAGATGCCGATTATTTGGAATGTTATTTTCAAGCAAAGGAATATTATGATATTGGATATAAAGAAGCAAAAGATTGGATGAAAAATGCAAAAAAGGCATTAAAAACAAAGAGTGCGAAAGCAATAGCGGATAAAGCTGCTAAGATGAGAGCTCATGCTTGGTGGGAAGGCCTGAAGAAGATAGATTAATTTAAACGAAACGCTATATTTTAATACCTCCCAATACTTTTATTATTTTGATTCCATTAACTACAAAAGAAGTAAATAAAATAATATCGACCATTGTTACCAGAAAGTGTTCTGTCGATGTTAGGCGAAAGTAATTTAGAGCGATACCTACTATTACAAAGATAAAAGCAAATATGATAATATTCAATGTTGAAATGCGTCTTCTTGCTTATTTCTTCGTCAGAGTAGAATCTTTCGACGCATTTAAACAAAAAATAAACCGAAAATACTCCAAGAACTTCAAGAATTTTTAAATGCAAATACAAATATTTATAATATTATTTTTTCGCATTTGATACATTTATTGTGGTCGGATGAATAGGATTGACGAAGATTCATTTTTGAAGTCACTAATTATTCTGAGAGAAAGATTTAAGTCTAAACAATCGGTTATAATAGATTCTTCTGAAAAAGTTTGTTTTGTAGGAGATGTCCATGGAGATATAGAAACCATAGAATATGTAAAGAAAATTTCAAAAAAATTTGAAAGAATCGTGTGGCTTGGAGATTTTGTCGATAGAGGAGTAAATG
>CAZFGC010000088.1:0-1515 GCA_964518285.1 Microcaldota archaeon | reverse complement strand
GTAAGGTCCTGTGTCTCCCTCAAAAGAAATATTTCTATCAAAGTCAAATACTATTTGTTTCGTAGGACTAACTCTTAAAATCGGAAACTTTATTGCTGCTATAGCCACCATTTTTGCAATTTTTTCTATTTCCCTCTTACTCATTTTTTTGCTTATTGTCCCTTTTATACTTTCTCCTTTTTCTACTCTTTTTTCAATTTCTGCCTTAGCCCTTCTTATCCCTTCTTCAAGAAGCTCATCTGCTGTATAACCTATCCATGTTCCTAGTCTTCCGACGAACTTTTCTTGGGGTAAAACAACATGCTCATAAGCCAAATGTATATAGTTTTTAGATTTTTCTTCATCGAGTTGACTTATTATGTATTTTATTAAGTTTTGTAAATATGATTGCTCAGAGCCAATTATATTAATTACTTTATCTCCTTTTTCAAACTTAAATTCTTCACCCTTTCTCAATTTTCTTAATTTATTATCTTCGAAAGAATAAGTAGTGTAAAGAAATTTATTATTCTTTTGTTTCATGTATTTTCTGAACTTAATTCCATCGCTGACTATCCCTAATCTTAAAAGCTGTAGCGCGATATCTTTTGCGATGTATGTAGAAGTCCCATCTGACTTTATTATTACTTTCTCTTCGCTTTTTAGAGATGGGAACATACTAGGATCTAACTCTATTGTATAACAATTAAAATAAGGAGAACTTTCGTCTTCTACTTTTTTAATTATATTTTTTTCCTTTAAAACTGAATTTGTCTTTTCGAAAATCTTTGTTCTTAATATATCGCTTTCCCAAATTAAGAGATCATAAAATATATTATAATTCGATGAAGTTTCCAATTGAGCATTTAAACATTTTTCACAAATTTCTCTTGTTCTTCTGGAAATTTTTTCGTCTCCTTCTTCAAGCTTTCTAGCAAAACTTCTTATTTCATCTGTTATTTCTTTTTTTGCGATTTCTACATATTTCCTTCCTAAATAATGGTCAAATTTTTCATCTCCTTCTTTTTCTTCGCTTGTAATATAGCCCCATACGCTTTGGACGACTTGAATTCCTAGGTCATTTATAAAATTTTCCCTCTCAACTCTGTAGCCATAGAATTCTAATATGTTTGAAAGACAGTCTCCTATCAAAGCGTTCCTAAGATGGCCTACATGCCATGGCTTATTTGGATTAACTGAAGGATATTCTACTATTATTTTCTCTTTTTTTTCGCTACCTCTTCCAAAGTTTTCATCAATTAAATTCAATGAACGTAAATAAAAATAATCTGCGAAGAAGAAGTTAATGTAACCTTCTTTCACCTCTACTTTTTCTATTTCCTTCCTTTTCTTCCTTTCTATTAATTTTGCCAATTCACTTGCTATATCGCTGGGGCTTTTTCCTAATTTTTTTGAAATTTGGAATGATATTATTGTTGTTAGATCCCCGAACTCTGATTTAGGAACTATAAAAGAACTTTCTATTTCATCTCTAGAAATCTCTACTTTTTTTTCTCTGCAAAAATTTTCTATTTC
>CAZFGC010000087.1:0-1923 GCA_964518285.1 Microcaldota archaeon | reverse complement strand
TTCCGATCTACTTTCTTTGTGAAAACTCTTATTAAATTTAATTTTTTATAAATCTCTGGTGCAAGCTCTTCTATCTCTTCCATCTTTTCAATTCTAATTTCCTTTATCTTAAACTTTTCAACCTTCACGTTTTGAATTTCTTGATCCTCTTTTTCTAAAAACAAATCAGATGAATTTATGAAAGAAAGAGCTTCCCCATCAGCTCTAGGGAAAAAAACAAACTGAAGCCTCGCATCCCTATAAAAAATAACCTTTTGCACTGGCTCGAAAATGTTTTCACATATAGCAGTTATCGTTGCGTCTCCTGACTTTTTAATTCCTTTTCCTTTCTTCCTCTTCTTTTCTTTCTCCCTTCTCTCTTTTTCTTTCTTTAACTTCGCTATCTTCGCCTTCAAAATACCTATATGCTTTTCGGTAGCTTTGTTATACTGGGTCAAACGTATTTCTTCTTCAAGCCTTTTTATTTCTTCTTCAATATCCATGTTTTTAAGTTGAGTTTTTAAATTTATTTTTATCTAATAAGGAACTGCTTCATCGTAACTATATACTCTGAGCACGTATCTTACAGACCCCTCTGAGTTACACCTCTCTTCGAACTTTGCGCCGTACGGAGTGAGAAATATGTTTCTACCAAGTTCGAAGCGTCCAAACTCCACTAATTTTTTAGCAAATTCCACTGCTTTTTCTCCCTCTTCAATTTTATGCTTTTCTAAGATTTTTGAGATATCTTCGAGTGTTAAAAGTTTCGATTTTCTTCTAAAAATTCCGAAAATTCCGGTCCCCACTCCAAACAATTTCACTAATTCCCTATTGGCTCTAATGTACAACTCCTCTTTATCATAGTATTTGATCGGAGGGACGAGTTTCGATAAGTGTCTCTCTTCCAGAGGAGACAACCTTGTTAGATCTCCCTTGTAAGTCTCTTTTAGACATCTCTCTTTTACACTTCCCATAGTGTCACCTATCTATATAGTGTGTAATTCATATTTAAATTTTTTGCCTTTTATGGGGTGTAGGACAGAATTGATCAATAGAGTCTGAACAAATTATGCCACAAAGCGAAGCATGTTAAAGCAGTATTAACTCTGTCTTCTCTTTTTTGTTCTATTTTCCATCCGAACCATCTTTTGTCTACTGAAAAGAGCTTTCTGCTGTCTTTATTTTTTTTCTTTCCCCTTTTCCTTTGTCTATGCTTTAACAAAATTTTTCGATTTCTTCTAAATGAAATCTCACTGCACATTCCAGTCCGGGAAATTTCTATTTTCCTCTTCTATGTATGCCGCGCTATAATAGTCGATTCGAAATTTAAAAATCTCTCTCTTGGTTTGCTTGTGCAAGAACATTGTTTTATTTTTAAAGTGGAAAATAAAATAAAAAACAAAATGTTTTTTGCGCTGATCTAAATTGGTGTTAGTAACTAACACTGAACTGTTAGTAACTAACACTAAATTTAAAAATTTTTCCAAGAAAAATATTTTAGGATTAATATGTACTTCGAGATAACTCCTAAAGTCAGAAGAGAAGACTTATTCGGAATGGATTATTTAGTAGAATCTTTAAAGAGACATTTGACTGATAAAAATGTTAGGATGGTTGTCATAAAAGGTCTAAGAAGAACAGGAAAGACTTCTCTTCTCAACGTAGCACTTAACGAAATAAAACAAAAGTGGGTGAAAATCGATGTTAGAGAATCTCCTTTCTATGATAGAAAAGAATTTTATGTTTATGTTATCGAAAAGATAAAAGAAGTTGTAGGAGAAACATTACTCCAAAAGATTTTCAAGTATATCAAAGGGGTTGGATTATCCTATGATAAAGTTGCCACTACCATTTATTTAAGAGACGAAAAAACACTTTATACTTTCTTCGGTAAATTGGACAAAGAATAACAAACTACCTTGAACTCTCAGACGAAAAAACACA
>CAZFGC010000086.1:0-1991 GCA_964518285.1 Microcaldota archaeon | reverse complement strand
ATTGAAAAAATAAAATTATATTTCTTTCTCTATTTGTTATGAGACCAGATTCAAAAGTATGTATAATCTGCAAAGGAAGCAGGCTTTTATGCGGTAAGGAATTTTGTCCATTAATAAAGAAAACAGAAATTTATTCTAATTTGTACTTGAAGAAAAAAGTAAAAGATTACTTATTTGGCCCATCCCCTCCAAACATATTTGTAGGTCATTTTGGATATCCAAACGTAAGAATTGGACCAATGGTAGGAATTGAAGATGAAAAATATTCCAAAAATTTCGATGACCCAAAATCTTGGTTCGGAAAAAGTTTTGAAGAAATAGTAAAATACAGGAGCTCTTTGTTTAGGGTAATGAAGAAAAGAAATGTAAATGAAATTGATAAATATGTTGAAAAGATCCAGGAAGTAATTTTTTCGATAAGTCCTATCGACATTGAAGCGAAAATATCAAAAGTAAATTATAGAATTTTCTTTGATTACGATTTACAACCAATGGGACCTTCTTCGAATTTGCTAGATTTAAAAATTTGCGGAAATCCAAAAATTCCGAAAAGCGTTGATGAAATACTTGAAGAAAAAATGAAAGCTGAAGAATCTTTGAAATTCCTTTACGAAAAGAATTTTGATGTTTATTACTTGACGAAAATTTTTTCATCCGGAGCTATGGGAATAGAAAAAAGAATAGTTCCCACTAGGTGGTCAATAACAGCTGTAGATGATATCCTAGGAAAAATCAATGTGGAGAAAATAAGAAAGTATGAAGAAATAAGCAATTTTTATGTAGCTAGCGGAGAATACATGGATAATCATTTTGAAATTCTATTTCTCCCAGGGAAGTGGGAGTTTGAGAATTTTGAGGCGTGGGCTCCAGGAACTTTATGGACAATGGGAATTTCAGAGCCAGAAATTATAGAAGACTATGAGCCATATTACGGGAAAGAAGATTATTCGATCCAGGGAGGGGGATTTTATGCTAGTAGGCTAGGTATTACAGAATTTTTGGCTAGGATGAAAAAGCAAGCGAGGGTAATTGTTTTTAGAGAAATTTATAGCGGATACCAAGTTCCTTTAGGAGTTTGGGTAGTAAGGGAAAATGTTAGAAATGCGCTAAAAAACTTGAAAAAATTTTCAAGCCTCAAAGAAGCGCTTGAAGAAATTTCTTCTAGGCTAAAGAACCCTCTCCATCTTTATCTAAAAAAAAGCAAAATCCTCACACAAAAAAGAATAAACGAATACATTTAAAAACCAGTTTCTGCCACTTATCCTATTTTCAGCTTTTTATTCTTTCTTTGCAAATCTGATCGTTTAATCATCCTAACTTTTTCAGCATTATCTTTCTTACTTTCTAATTTAATTTTCTCAATTTTCTCGATTTTCTCTCGCAGTTTCGAAATTACTTCTTCATAAATCCATGATAAATGTTCCCATTTCTTACAATCATAACTCCCACCAAATGCAGCCATACATCCTAACCCTATTGCAGTAGCCGAAAGTTCTTCATATTTTTTAATGAGTAATTTATAAACTTCCTCTACTGGAATGTTTGCTATTTTTTCTATTAATTCTCCCGTTCTTATAGCAGCTTTGTATACTTCTTCAGTGCAAGTATCAGGGTAATTTGGCTCGAATTCTCTTTTATCGACAAGTTTATATATTCTGAAGACTGTGTCCTTATCCAGGATTTCATCTTTAGTTTTTCCATCTAACATCTTTCTTACTTCGTCTTCGACTTCTTCTTTGATTCCCATTTTTCTCACCAATTTTTTTAGAGATTTTTTTCTTTTAATAAGTTTCTGCAAGCTTTATTTTAAAAGTTAGTATTTTTTTCAAATTTTTACAATTTTCTAGTAAATGGCCTCCTGGCCAATCATCCCGGTTCTGAATAGGATGATATTAAAGTCTTTTAATGTCTTTCAGTAGTAAATAAAAAATTCCTTTCGAGAACGACCAAACAAAATAAGAAAGTGAAAGGAAAAATAAAAAAAATTTAAA
>CAZFGC010000085.1:0-1503 GCA_964518285.1 Microcaldota archaeon | reverse complement strand
TTTGTTTACACATACGTATCCTACATTTTCACCATTTTCAACTCCTTCATTTAAAAAATTAAATGAGAATACACTTTTTCCAGACCCTGGGCTTCCTACAATCAAATATATCCTGTTCCACTCCAATCCTCCTTTAAGAACCTTGTCAAGTTCACTTATTCCTGTAGATATTTTCATTTATTTCTCCTCATACAATAGAATTTATTTTATGCATTAACAAAAATGTAACAAAATATGAAACTAATGCATGGTAGGATGTCCAGCCACCAGAGTAAATCAGTAGTCCTTCACTAATTAATAATGCTTCAAAGGAAGTCCCTACAACGGCTATCAACAAACTAGTTGCTAGTCCATAATATAGTTTGAACTTTTTCTCAAACAACATTGTATAAGTGAAACCTGCTAGAAAAGCTATTATAAGTACTTCTATTGGAGGAGCTCCAAGTCTAAAAACTGAACCTGTAGCTTCCCACAAGTTTAAGTAATACCCTGCAGTTTCAAATATATAATCAAAAACTAAAAGAAAAATTCCTAAATATATTCCTCTCCTTACTTCGTTTTTACTTCTCTTTCTAAATGTAAAAATTGACGAAAATATTCCTATAGCCGCAAATAACAACAAAATCCACAAACTCATACCTACTAACATGTTAACCACTACTTTAAGTTTGGAAAAAAATTTTAAAAATTTATTTCTGAATGCAGGGCTTTATTAAAAATTACATATTTTTTAACTCTCCCCTATATAACACATTTCCCTATATAACACATCTCTTTGATAAATACATAGGAAGAGAAAGAGGTTCGAATTTGTATCCTTTGACTACACTTTTAATTTTTTCATTTATTTCATTTACAAGAGAATTTATATCCATCTCGCTAACTTCTCTGTTTTCTCTTTTTCTTACTGAGAGAGTTTTGTCTTTAACTTCCTTATCTCCGATCACTACAATGTATGGGATCCATTCTTTTTCAGCTTCCATTATTTTCTTATTGAGGGTTTCTAATCTATCATCTATATCAACTCTAATTTCCCTTTCTAATAACTCTTTTGCAATTTTCTCTGCATACTTTATTTGTTCTGTATTTTGCATGGAAACAGGTATTATTCTTACTTGAGTTGGTGATAAAAATAATGGAAAAGATGGAATTTCTCCTCTCTCGATTTTTGATGCTTCCCTTTCAAGTAATGCATAAATACATCTTTCTATTCCTCCGCTCAGAGATGCGTGTAATATTATAGGTCTTTTCTTTTTTCCATCTTTATCTATGTATGAAATATCATAAACATCTGCATTTTCCACATCTATCTGAACTGTAGATAAGGCACTTGCTTTATCGAGAGTATCGATAAAATTAAACTCAAATTTCGTAATGAAATATGCATATCTCACATCAAACAATTCTATCAGTGCTGGCTTTTTAGTTTCTTTTATCATTTTTAAATACCAATTTTTATTTTTTTCAAAAAATTCTTTCTCAGCTCTGTATGCTGTCTCTGTT
>CAZFGC010000084.1:0-1861 GCA_964518285.1 Microcaldota archaeon | reverse complement strand
GTCCCTTTCAAATATGCTAACACGTTTTCAATTAGTCTATTAATTTCTTCTTTGAAAAATTCATCAGGTATATTTTTCATCAAAGATTCCTTTAATTTTGAAGCAGGTACTGGAATTTCTTTTCCGTGATAAGCCATTGATGTAATCGCTTGTGCTTTTATTTCAGAATAAAAGTTTGCTTTTTCAAGAGTTTTAATGTAAAAGTTTGCGTCAAAAAATAATTGGGTTGCATTCAGCAAAGAAAAAGAGATAATTGAGATTAGAAAAAGAATTGAAAATATAACCAATCCTATGATTCTCAATATTCCCATGTTAATAAAAATAGATAAATTTTAAAACTCTTTATTTTACAGAGATATTGTGTGAGATATTATGGCAGAGAGAAAAGAGGAAATATTGAATGCTGATGAATATTTTGAAAGAGGAAATGCTTACTATGAAGAAGGAGATTACGATAAAGCTATCGAAAATTATAGCATGGCTATAGTTCTAAAACCAGATTTTCTAGAATGTTACTTCAATAGGGCTCTTTGTTACTACAATAAAAAGCTTTATGACAAAGCTATAGAGGACTATACAAAAGCTGCAGAACTTGATCCTGATAATCCAATGATATATAACAACAGGGGGGATGCATATTATAGAAAGCAAGAATTCGAAAAAGCGATAGCTGATTATGACAAAGCTATATCTTTGAACAATAGATATTTGAAAGCTTATTACAACAGAGGTCTTGCTTATGCATGTTTACAAGATTATGAAAGTGCAATTGAAAATTTTTCGAAAGTCATAGAGCTTGACGAAAATTTTGTTGATGCTTATAACGCTAGGGGGCTTGCATACATGTATTTAGAAAAATACGAAGAAGCTGAATCTGATTTTAACAAATGCCTTGAAATTGACCCTAATTTTACAGAAGCGAAAGACCATTTAGCTGAACTTTCTAGAAGAAAAAGTGAAAGCGGTGAAGGAGTTAGTGCTGTCAGATTCCTTGAAAAACCAAAAATAAAATTTGATGATATACCAGGAATGGAAAAAGTAAAGGAATTAATAAGAGAGTATATAGTCTATCCCTTAAAAGATCCTGAACTCGCTAGAAAGTATGGAAAATTTGGTGGTGGGGGAGTACTGATGTATGGCCCACCAGGATGCGGAAAGACTTTCATAATGAAAGCTGCTGCAGGGGAATGTGATGCAAAATTTATCAATGTAAAATTAAGTGACGTCTTAGATATGTACGTCGGTAATACTGAAAAAAACATAAAGAATATATTTGAAACTGCTAGAAAGAATGCTCCTTGTATTGTTTTTATTGATGAAATCGATGGTCTTGGAGGCAGAAGAGATCAAATGAAAGAGAGCGCGCAATATATGAGAATGGCTGTAAACCAACTTCTTTATGAAATGGACGGTATTGAAGCAAGAAATGAGAATGTTCTTGTTGTTGCTGCAACAAACGCCCCTTGGGATGTTGATCCTGCACTAAGAAGAGCTGGAAGATTCACTAAACTAATCTACGTTGGCGAACCAGACTTTAAACAAAGAGTTGAAGCCTTCAAATATCACTCAAGAAATAGACCTCTCGGAAAAATAGATTGGAATCGTCTCGCGCTTGCAACAGCTGGATATGCTACTGCAGATATAAAAGCTATTTGCGATGACGCTGCTGCAATACCTTGGTTGGAAGCATTAAAAACTGGAAAACACAGAAAAATAGAAATGAGGGATTTCTTGACAGCAATAAAGAAAAAAAGATCTTCTCTTCCTGCTTGGTATGAAAGTGCAAAAAAGGAAATTGGAAAACAAGAAGAAATTGAATATATAGACGGAAAACAATATAAAAGAATAAAAGAACCTAAAA
>CAZFGC010000083.1:0-9716 GCA_964518285.1 Microcaldota archaeon | reverse complement strand
AATACCTATTTAATAAAAAGTTTAAAAGATTTATATTTTTTCCCTTTTGCCCTATTATTAACTTTCTTTCAAAACTATTTCTTGGAAAAATTAATACTTTTCCGTCCATCACTCTTGTGTCTAAATCCCTTCCAAAAAACCAATCTATAAACTCTTTTACATTTTTGCTTAATCTTACTACCCTTATCTTCTTTTTAAAAATTTTGCTAATAAAATTAATTTTCATTCTCTCTATTCTATGATTATCAGCTATAAAAATCAACTCTCCGTCCCTTTCGATGCAATCGCTTGCAAGAACTCCTGACACTTGATTAAAAAGAATTAATTTCCTAATTGCTTCGTCACTTACTTTAACCATACTCTAACCCTTTAACGTGTTATTCTTTTACCACCGTTACAAATGAAATATTGAATGGCTTACCGCACATCGCTCCTAGCTCATCAGAATTTAAATTTAACTCTTCGCATTTTACTCCTGATCTTTTACAATTATTTTCTATTTCTATTTTATGTGACTTTTTTGCATTTTTAGCTATGAGTATAATTTTTGCTTTTCCATTTAGAGAATATAATCTAGCACTATTTATTCCGAATTCTAATTTTTCTTTTGATATTATTTCTTTCACTTCCTCTATTTTCATTTTATCACTACTCGCTCTTCATTTTAAGCAAAATTTTTCCAGTACCTACAGGTATGACTTGTCCCACTATCATATTTTCTGTTATTCCTTCAAGTTTATCAACTTCATTTTTAATAGAAGCTTGAATTAAGTGATCTATTGTTTCTTCGAAAGCTGCCTTGGATAAAACAGACTTTTTCTTTCCAACTAAACCATGTCTTCCTATTGGCTGTATCGTTCCGTCCCAAGTCATTGCATCAGCTATTAACCTTAAATGTCTTATATCTATTGCTAAATCTTGAAACTCCATTGTCTCTTTTAATTGCATTACTATAGAATTTCTTGCAGCTTCTATCCCAAACATTTTATAAATTTTGAATATATCGTTTGTATAACTCCTAGAAATATCAACTTCTGGTATTTCAGCTAACCCTTCTAAATTAGAGCTCCTGGCTCTAGCAAAATATTCATCACCACTCTTCAATATTACAACCTTAGATATCCCATCTACTCCTTTTAATTTTAAATCCTTTAACCTAGTTGTAAAATTTCTAATTTCACTGTATTTTTTCCTAGGAAAACTAATAATCACTTTTTCTCCAGAAAACTTAACCTTGCAATCTTTCGAAAAATTAGAAATCTTCTTCTTTACTTCTTGCAAAGTTAGACCTTCTTTTTCAATTGCTTTCTCATTTAACTTTATCATAACTTTTTTCTTTAAATAATCTTCAACTATAGAAGCAACTTCCGATAATTTAAGCTCTTCTATTTTTTTAACAATTTCCCGTACTTTTTTCTCATCTTTTGAATACTTTTCATGGAAATAAATGTCTAAAACCGGAAACTTTGGCTCTTTCCTAGCATCCAAAATCTCTATTATCCTAGGTAAACCTAGGGGAACAGCTTCAGCAACTCCTGCATAGTGAAAAGTTCTTAGAGTATTATGAGTAATAATTCCTTCTGCCGTTGTGAATGTCTCGCTTCCTGGGACAGTAAAATCATATACTTTTTGATGTTTAGGCTCTACATAATCTATCTTTATTATTTCATCCCAGACTACATCACTCTCTAATGCTTTTTTTAGTATCGAAATTTTATCGGATATATCAATTTTTTTATCAGAAGCAACAAACTCGAACAATGAGATATATCTTTTAAGTGTTGACCTACCAATTTTCTGTCTTTTTGTAAAGTTATTTACTAAACGTGTCGGTATTTTAAGTTGTTTCGCTATTTCAAACAATATATTTCCTATACCTGGTATCATATCAACAATATTTTTGCGAGTTTCTATTTTTGACATTTCTTCAAGTGCTGCTTTTCTTGGATAAATGTCTGATCCAATTGTATTCAAAAATGTTTTTGCATAATGATGTTGAATGCTAAGCCAATGGGATTTTCCGTCATATCCTTTCGTTGTAAATATCCCTAGCCTACTTAATAATAATGCAATTCCATCAATTAATTCTTTTGATTTAGATGAAACTCTTATTACTCTTCTTCTAAGATTTATATTTCCATCACCATCAAAATAACCTCTAAGAATTCCTCTTATAAATTCATCGCTAGCTGAAAATGCAAAATTTGGAACTCTCTTTTTTTCTGACCCACAGCCGCAGGTTGCTTTAAGAAATTGTGCAATAAGCGTTGAACATAAGTATATATCATGTCCTCTAGCAAAACCTCTAAAATTGTCATTTTCATAAAATGAAATGTTATAATTTTTTGCAAATTCTCTAATTTTATTTAATATAACTTCATTTGTATTTGAAATTGAAACATAATTTCGAGTTACACTTCCCTCAGATAAATATATTCCAATTAACCATCCAAAAGATTCATCTAGTTCAATATTTTGCGGAATGGGTCGACTGTTTTCTCGAGGATATGCATATAACATTCCGTTCTTTGTGGTCAAAAATCTTATTTCTTTTTCTAAAATTGGTTTTGCATCCATTACTTTACAAACTTGTGTTAAGGGTAAATTTTTTACTACTGGAATTCTATCTCCTTCCTTCAATTCAGCACCAGCAATAGGAATTATTTTATTATTTCTTCTTATAACGAATGAGTGAAATTGGGTTGCCGTTATAGTTCTTCCAGATCTCGTTGTTATCCTAATTAGCTTCTCTGGAGAACTATGCCTGCTAACGGCAGTAACTTTCATCCATTTGATTTTTTCATCTTCTGTAAGGCTCGGAACATAAATTTCTATTGGCAAATCACATATTTCATGGTCTCCTTCAACGGTAAATCCATACTTATCCATTAGAGAATCCACAAACTCTCCTATTTTTACAATATTAATTTCATCTTCTTGTCTCACGATAACTTTTTCATCATAATCAAGGCTCATCTGAGTGCTTGGTTCACCCAAAGATTGGGCTGCTATAATTCCAACTGCTTCGTTGGGTGTTATTTTTCTACTTTTTGTAGTCATGTTTTCACTCTCTTTTTCATTTCTTTTTCATCTTTTTTCACTCTCTTTTTCACTCTCTTTCTTGCACAGCTGTTTCTTCAGCAATTTTTTTACTTTTCATAGGATCTATTCCGTCACCACCATATAAAAATTGAATAACATTTCCAGATTGATCAACTACTTTCAAATCATCTGCTGTTACTAAATCTTGGAGTGCATAAATTAATCGTCTTTGTAAATATCCAGACCTTCCTGTTCCTATTGCTGTATTTACTAAACTATCCCTACCTCCACAAGCTTGGAAGAAATACTCCACAGGGTCAAGCCCTTTGTAAAAATTAGAAGTTATATATCCTCTTGCGCAAGGACCTATATCTCCCTTTTCAAAATGTGATGTAATCCTCTTTGTAAATCCTCTTCTCAATCTTTTCCCTCTAACTGATTGCTGAGAAATCACACCTGATATCTGTTCAACATTTAACATACTTCCTCTAGCACCTATTTTCGCAAGAAATATAGAAGGTGTTTTTGCTGTGAGCTCTGTCTCGATTAATTTTTCGATTTCAGACCTAACATTTGAAAATATACTCATTAATCTTCCTTCTAGTGTTTCTTTTAATGATTTTCCTGGATCTCTTTCTAAAGTTTTGTTTTTGAATCGTGTAATGAGAAGGTTTGCTTCTTTTCTAGCCCTTTCGTCTATTTCTCTTATTTTATTTTCTAAAGCTTCGGATATTTTGTAATCATCTAGAGAAATTGTAAAACCTTTTCTAGAGATAGTGTAACTAGCAACTAGATTTACATCGTTAATGAACTTTGCTGCTCTTTCATTTCCATATTTCTGGCAAATTATAGATATTAATTCATAAAGTACTTTCTTTTCGACTGCTCCATACAAAAGTTTTCCATTTTTAATTTCTACATGTCCTTCAGTTGGGCAAGTTTCTTTTGTACACTTCGAACAGCTGCATAACTTTGTTTTTACATTTAAATTAATATCCTCAGGTAAAAGTAAGGAAAATATATCCTTTCCAGTCACGTATTCTTCTCCTTTTTCTTTTTTCTTTGGAAGCTTGTTTCTATCAATATCCATCTCACACAAAGAGAGAATGTCCATTACTTCTCCTATTGTAAATTTGGTGTCTTTTTTCGTTAGAATGTATATCCCAGTGATATAGTCTTCTGTTGGAGCAATTATTGGATTCCCATGTCTTGGGGATATTATATGGTTTGTTACTTCTAACAAGAACTCTGCTTCGCTCCTCGCCTCTTCAGTTTGTGGGACATGAATATTCATTTCGTCTCCATCAAAATCAGCATTATAAGGAATTGTGGTTGCCGGACAAATTCTAAATGTCTTTCCAGGAAGGACTCTAACTCTATGTGCCATTATACTCATCCTATGTAACGATGGATGTCTGTTAAACAAAACTATATCTCCATCTTTTATTTGCCTTTCTATTATCCAACCAGAAGTTATTGAGTTTGCAATTTCTTCTCTATTTACATCTGTAACTCTTTTTCTCTTTCCATCAGGGGTAGTAACATAAACTACTGTAGGATATTCTTTTCTTCTTAAAAATTCTCTACAGTATTGAATATTCCAATCTGTAACTCTAATAGGTACAGTAAGTTCTTCGGCAACTATTTTTGGAATTCCAACCTCATTAATTTTTAATCTACTGTCAGCACTGACTACCGTTCTTGCGCTGAAATTCACTCTTTTACCAGTGAGGTTATATCTAAATCTCCCTTCTTTACCCTTCAATCTCTGGGAAAGAGTCTTTAAAGGTCTTCCTGATCTGTGTCTTGCTGGTGGAATGTTTACAGATTCATTGTTGAAATATGTCGTTATATGATACTGTAAAAGCTCCCATAAATCCTCAATGATAAGTTGTGGTGCTCCTGCATTTATATTTGCTTCCAATCTTTCATTAACTCTTATTATATCTACAAGTTTATGTGTCAAATCATCTTCGCTCCTTTCACCAGTTTCTAAAGTTATGGATGGTCTAACCGTAACTGGAGGGACTAAGAGAACAGTTAAAACACAGTACTCTGGTCTTGTATTTACAAAACCAAAAAGTCTCGCATCATCGTCAGAAATTTTCGCCAATTCGTCTCTTACTTCGTTAGGCATCATCTGTCGCTCTCCAATGTAGAAAGTAGTTGGCTTTTCAAATTTTATAACTTCTTGTACAGCTCCACAGTGAGGACACTTGTTTATCTTTTTGGTCTTTTCTGAAACTACTTCCATTGCTTCTTCTACATTTAATTTCCTAATTTCTTGCAAATCTTCTTCCGGAAGTAAGATTTTTCTACAAGAATTACAAGTTGACCTAAGCAATATAAAAAGCATAGGTGCATATTCAGGGTGAATAACTGGCCTAACAAGCTCTATAGATCCAAAATGACCAGGACAAGTTTTTATTGTTCCTCCACAAGTCCTACATCTCAATCCTGGATCTATTACACCCATTCTTAAATCCGCTAATCCTCCTTCTATCGGATAACCATCTTCATCGTAAGTATCAGGAACTATTACTCTTACGGAGGAAAGTTTCCTTATCATTTCAGGAGACATAATTGAAAAGCTTATTTCTTTAATATATTTTTCAGGTATTAAATTTTTACTAACTTGTAAAGGCAAATTATCACCTAGTAATTTCTGATTTATCACCTAAAATCAAACGTGGAAATATACCAAGAGCCATAATTTCGTAAACTAATAATTTGAATGCATAACTCATTTCTACAGGATGGACGTTCGAACTTCCGCATAAAGGACAATAGTCTTTATTCTTCGCATAATCTCTGACTGCGATACTTCCACATTCAGCACACACAAGTTCTACTGCTCTATCAGATTCATCGACTAACCTTTCTTTCAATAACATACTTGCTCCATGTCCTATTAAGCAATCTCTTTCCATTTCTCCAAATCTTAAACCTCCTTCTCTTATTCTTCCTTCAGTTGGTTGATGAGTTAACAATTGAACCGGTCCTTTACTTCTAACGTGTAATTTATTTGAAACTAAGTGATGTAATCTTTGATAGTAACATACACCTATAAATATTTCTACTTCAAATTTCTTTCCTGTTTTTCCATCATACATAACTTCGTGACCTGACTCTTTAAATCCGAACATTTTGAGTATTTCTCTAGCAGCTTTTTCTTTATCTCCCGAAAATGGTGTTCCATCAACAATTTCTCCTGTCATGCAAGCTGCTTTTCCACACAGCATTTCTAAAACGTGGCCCATAGTCATTCTGCTTGGTATTGCATGTGGATTCAATAGCAAATCCGGTACTATGCCACTCTCAGTAAATGGCATATCTTCCTGATCTTCCAAGAGAGCTATTACTCCTTTCTGCCCGTGTCTGCTTGAAAATTTATCTCCATTTTCTGGTATTTTTATATCTCTTATCCTTATCTTTACGAGTTTATCTCCAGAAGGTAACTGCGTAAGCGCAACTTTATCAACTATTCCTTCTTCTTCAGCTTTTAAGGCTAAAGAATTTTCCCTTCTTTTTTCTTCTATCGGTCCTATAAAACTAACCTCTTCTAAAAATCTAAGAGGAGAAGTTTTACCAACCAAAACGTCCTTTCCTTTTACTGGGACGTTAGGAGAAATTATACCGTCTTCATCAAGATATTTGTAAACTTCTTCTCCTCTATATCCGCTAACTGTGGCTGGTGGTATTTCAAATTTATCCCTTTGTCCGCCTGGATATCTCCTTTCTTCAGTTTCATAGGTCCTGAACATCACGGCTCTCATCATTCCTCTCTCTACTGCTGCTCTATTCATTACGATTGCGTCCAGCATGTTATATCCTTCATAGCTTACCAACGCAACTACTAAATTCTCTCCTCCAATCCTTCTGTTCAAATCGAGAAAATCAGTAACTTTTGAACGGACAATTGGTTCTTGGGGATAATAAAGAATATAAGACCTAGTATCGAATGCCAAATTATAATTTACTCTATATATTCCTATACTTTGCTTTAGCATAGAAGCAGCCATTGTTCCTCTTACACTCAAGTTATGTTCTTGCATTGGAATTTGCGATACTATCGCAGACAAAATACCAACTGGATCCATTTCCAAATGAGTTGTCTTTTCATTTATTTCTTTTTCATTCCTTGCTACGTACGCTAAAGTATCCTCTTCTCCTGGATCTAAATACTCTATTATTCCATTTTCAATTAAATCTTTCCATCCATATTCCATTTTCTTAATTTTTTCTATTACTTCTGGAGTAAGCTTTGATTTACCATTTTCAACAATTATCAAGGGCCTTCTACTTCTCCCACCATCAATATTAATATAAACCTCTCCAAATTCTTTCAAATATTCAATATTTAATTCGTGACTTATCTTTCCACTTCTTCTTAATTTTATTAATTCACTTACCAAAAAATCTCCGTCATTATGTGTTCCTATTAGCTTTCCATTCATATAAACTACTACTTGGGTTTTTTCTTCTTTCTTTTCTCTCTCTTTTTCTTTCAAAATTTCACCGTGTTATAAAAATTTTATTATAAAAATTTTACACCTAATTTTTTGAGGACATTTTCAACTTCTTTTTCATCGATCCCTATGGTAATTTCATTATAAAGTGACATGTTTTTTACTAAAGAGCATGAGGTTCCTTCGGGTGTTTCTATAGGACATATTCTTCCAAAATGGGTTCCATGCAAGTCTCTTGCTTCAAAGTGAGGATGAACCCTGCTTAGAGGAGATATTATCCTCCTCAAATGAGATATAGTTGAAGAAAAAGAAGTTCTATCTAACAACTGACACACTCCTGTCTGGCCTCCGATCCAATTTCCAGTTGCCATAGCATATCTTATCCTTTCAGAAAATGCTTCTGGTCTAACAAAAGTTTTAACATCTTGTATTCTTCTTCCCCTTGCGACGGTTCTCTCAACTTGATACGATATGTCCTTTACCAAAAATTGAAATGCGTATCTAAACAATTCTTCCATTAATACTCCACTAAGCTTTATTCTTTTATTTGAGTAATGGTCTTTATCATCAGCAGGATATTTTTTATTAGCTACCAAAGTTGCTCTTGCCGCCATTCTGCACAAATATTCTCCTTTCATTTTCCTTTTGCTAGGTTCTATACCGAGATGCGGCAAAATATAAAGATCGAGTAAAGTATCAACTCTTTTGTCTCTGAATTCTTTCGGCTGCAGGGGAGCAGCCATTTTACCTAATTTTTCTATTGCTTCACTTTTTGTTTTAACATCAAGTGATTCTAAGTTCAATAATGCGTCATTGACGAGACATCTCTCCCCTTTTCTTACAGATTCGAAATTCTCTATTATTTCTTCATCGCTTAGACCTAATGCCTTCAGTACTAACGCTAAACTTAATTTAGGTGGAGATGCAGGAAAAGTTATTTCAAAGTATCCTGACTTATTTCTTGTAATTGCACATCTAGATCTAAAACCAAATCTTACTGAAAAAACTTTAGAAATAACAACTCCCTTCTTCTCTTTCACGGTCATTATTTTATTAGCAGCTAAATCTTCTATTCCTACTAAAACCCTTTCAGTTCCATTTATTATAAAATATCCTCCTGGATCTAATGGATCTTCACCAGCACTCACTAGCTCGCTTTTTGACATTCCGGAAAGATAACATACATTTGATTTAACCATAACTGGTAAATCCCCAATATAAACAGACACTGGCTTTCTCTCTATTTCGTTTATTATCGGCTTTATCTCTAAAAATATTCTTCCGGAATAGGTTAGATTTCTAATTCTACATTCCATAGGATATACTGCTCTTAAAGATGAATCACTTTCTATTATCATTGGCTTTTCCACGTGTATTTTTCCAAGTATTAATTTACAACCAGGAACGTCCGGTTCTATAACTCCAATTGTATCTACAATTTTTTGCATTCCCTCATTAATGAACTTATTATAACTATCAAGATGTTGTTTTATTAACTTATTTTCCCTAAGGTAAAGTTCTAATAACTCATACATTCATTCACCAGCTATTCAACCACAACTCTATAATAAAAAGTTTTCTCGTCTGGCCTATGTATCCTAATAACATCTCCAACCTTTGGATTTAAATGTACAATCGCCGGATCATAGATCTTTATTTTAGGTAAATTCTCTTTCGTGATATTATACGTCTTCAATATTTCTTCCACTTCATCTTCTTTTACTATCTCATGTTTAGGAATAAGTACGTGCTCTATTTTCAAAACTTTCACTTCTTTTGTTTTTTTCTTCTTCAAACGCCCACCAGAGATAAAATAGACTAAAGGTGATGATGTAAAATATTAAAAAATAATAGAAAAAAATTTAAAAATTTTACCCATTATTCCGCCATTCGTCATTCCTTATTTCTGCTACTCAGCCTTTGAAAGTTTTAGTTCGTTTTAATTTGAAAGTTCTACTATACTTTCCCTTGTTGTTATTAACCTTCTATTAATTCTTGTTTTCCTAATTTGCCCAACGTAAATTTTCGACTTGAAATTTAAGATTTTCGCTATCTCAACTAAAATCTCATCTACATTTATTTGAATATTATGAATGAAAGAATTTCCTATAACTATTATCGCTTTTCCATCTTCTACAAGCAATCTTTTACATTCTTTGAGAAACTTGTGAATATCGTCGAAGTAAGCATATGCAATTATCGGAA